>NZ_MBST01000026.1:0-66760 GCF_001695865.1 Ensifer sp. LC384 | reverse complement strand
GGCACCCTCATGGCCGAGGATCGCCGGGAACAGACCTTCGGGGTCGGCGCCCGACAGCGTGAAATCGTCGGTGTGGCAGATGCCGGTCGCCTTGACCTCGATCAGCACCTCGCCGGCCCTTGGGCCTTCGAGCTGAACGGTCATCACTTCCAGCGGCTTGCCGGCCTGAACGGCGACGGCGGCGCGTACGTCCATGTCTCCATCCTCCTTTGAACATTATCTCCGTCGTGGGCCGGTTCGTCAGGACAAGCCCCGACAAGATGCAACCCAACCACGGCAGTTGCCGGGTGCGGATGACCACCCGGTATCCCAAGTCTCCCGTCATCCCGAGCTACGTCACTGAGTGATCCTCTCGTCGTGTTCGTCGAGCAGCGGCACATGGTAGGACAGCAGCAGCTTGTTGATCTCCGCTTGGTTGTCCTTGATGAAGGCGTTGAGCGTGCGTTTCCATTGTTGGTCGGACGGCCGCACACCCATCGTGATCCGATAGATCATGCGCTGACCGCCCTTCTCCTTAGTCAGGGGCACGATCGCCAGATCGGCGCCGGACTTGCGGGCGTAATAACCCGCCATAGGCCCCCAGACCGCGGCGGCGTCGATCACACCTGCCAGCATGTCCCGTATCATGACTTCCGCCATCGACGGCATTATCCGCGTATCGACTATGAGCGGATAGATCTTCGCCTTCCGCATCAGTTTTGCAACCGCCATGTTGGCGGTGGGTGGCGTTCCCTGGACGACGCCGATCCTCTTGTCGGCGAGCTTTGGATCAGCCAGCGTTTCCACACCGGCAAGATCGCCATCTTTCTTGTAAATCAGCACGTAGGATGAGCGATAATAAGCGTTGGTATTCTGGACGAGTTCGTCTCCTTGCGCATACCCCATGATGATGTCGCAGAGATTCGCGCCGAGCGTATTGCGCACAAAGCCAGGGATGGAGGGATACCAAGTATAGGCGACTGCGCTTCGTCCTGTCGCGGTTGCGACCATTTTGGCGAGCTTATCCTCGAATCCCTCGCCGCTCTGGTCGGAGAAGGGTATGTTGGACGGGTCGGCGCAGACCCGCAGCCTATCCGGATCAACCAACTCTCCAGCCGCCCCGAGCCCGGCGCTCTGGGAATACGCCTGCAAAGGGATCAACGTGACCATGGAGATGAGGGCCACCCTGCAGGTCCGATGGGCGCCGTGTGCCATGTCATCCACCCATGCAGGATGCTTCGTAGGCCTTCGCCCCTTCGGGTTTGTCCGCCTTCTTGGGCGGACGCCCTCGCGGCGCAGCGCCGACGGCGCGGGAGCGCAGATAGACGTAGATGTCGTCGAGGTAGCAATAGACATTCTTATTGTTGCCGAAGGCCGGCATGACCGTCTCTTTGCCGCCGACGACGCTCTTGCGTCCCTCCGCAACGATCGCGAGGAAATTGGGATAGTCCAGGTTCTTCATGGTCGTGGCCAAGGAAGGGGCATAACTAGAGCCGACGCCGTCGGGGCCGTGACAGACATGACAGTCCGAGTGATAGCGACGGTAACCGCTGAACGTGTACCAATCGACCGTCCCGTCGTTTTGAAACTTGAACGTCGGGTTTCCCTCAGCATCGAAGTGTTTCCCGTCTTCTTCTGTGACAGCCGCGGCCTTTTCCTGGTCGTCTGCGGCGGGGGTATTTCCTGCAATAAACAGCGGGAACACGGCGCCTAGCGCTAGTACTGAACTACGAAAAGCCATCAAAAAACCCCACGCTTTGGAAACCCGGAGCGCGATGCTTCAGCAGGCCCATCCGGATTGAGACGAACGATGGATGCGGACTGCGCAAGCGATCATTGCTTCGGGCGGTCGATAGCAGATGGGGCTGCGCCGGAGACGCAGCCCTACCGCCCTTCACCAGGTCATCAGTCCGGAAGACCGAATACTGTCAGTTGCCCTCCGAGCGTCGTGTATTCCGCCAGAGCGGCATAGCCACCGACTGCGCCCAGACCCGCGGTGCCGACAACTTGGGCTTCATCACCCTGCGCACGGCCCTGGTCTACCGCACCATGCCAGGCGGCAGCGTTCTCGGGAGAAAGCAGCCCGCCAGCCAGTCCAATCCCGGCCCAGCCACCAACGCCCGACAGGACGGCGATATACTGCTTGCCGCCATGTTCGTAGGTATTGATATTGCCGATAATGCCGGATGGTGTCTTGAACCGGTAGAGTTCCTTACCCTCCATATCGACTGCCACGATGTAGCCTTCCAGAGTTCCATAGAAGAGCACGTCGCCTTCCGTCGCGAGGGCACCGGACCAGACCGAGAACTTCTCGGGCTTCGACCAGACGATCTCGCCTTTGGCAGCATCCCAGGCAATGAAGTTCCCCATGCCGCCATGGCTGTCCGGGGCCGGAAACATCGAAACGGTCGCACCGACATAAGCTTGACCAGCCGTATAGCTGACCTTGTAGGGCTCATAGTCCATGCAAACGTGGTTTGTCGGCACGTAGAACAAGCCGGTCTTTGGTGAATACGCGGCCGGCTGCTGATCCTTCGTGCCGAGGGCCGCAGGGCAGATCCCCGTCGAATTCACGTCCTCGCCGTTCTGTTCGGTGGAGTATTTCGCTACGACCTGCGGCCGACCATACTGCTCACTCGCCGGATCCATGACGACTTCAGTCGCCCAGTTGACCTTCGGATCGTATTTCTTGGCAACCAGAAGCTCTCCCGTCGCCCGGTCGAGGGTATAGGCAAAGCCGTTGCGGTCGAAATGCACGAGCACGTCACGGGGCTGACCGTTGATCTGCATCGCATCGACGAGAATGTTCTCGTTGACGCCGTCATAATCCCACTCGTCGTGCGGGGTCATTTGATATAGCCACTTGGCCATACCGGTATCGACGTCGCGCGCCATCAGGGTCATCGACCAGCGATTGTCGCCCGGCCGCTGCACGGGGTTCCAGGTCCCCGGATTAGCCGTGCCATAATAGATCAGGTTGAGCTTCGGATCATAGGAGTACCACCCCCATGTCGTGCCGCCGCCGGTCTTCCACTCCTCGCCTTCCCAGCTCTTTATACCAGAGTCAGGTCCGACGGGTTTTCCGAGATGGGTGGTCTTTTCGGGCTCGACGAGCATTTCGGCGTCGGGGCCAGTCGAATAGGCTTTCCAGGCGAGCGACCCGTCTTTCAGATTGTACGCCGCCATCCAGCCGCGGACACCAAATTCCGCACCCGATATACCGACCAGCACCTTGTCCTTGACGACCATTGGAGCACCCGTGCTGGACTCGGCCTTGCTGCCATCGGTCTGTTCTCCGTTCTTCACAGACCAGACGACCTTACCGGTCTTGGCGTCGAGGGCAACGACCGTCGTGTCCGCCTGGTTCAGGATTATCTTGCCATCGCCATAGGCGACGCCACGATAGACCGTGTCACAGCACATGATGCCTATGACGTTCGGATCCTGCTTTGGCTCGTATTTCCAGAGGATCTTGCCGTCGTTGTTGAGATCAAGGGCATAGACGTTGTTGGGAAACGGCGTATGGACGTACATGACGTCGCCGATCACAAGCGGTCCGCCCTCATGACCACGCAGCACACCCGTCGAGAAGGTCCATTTGACCTGCAGGTCCTTCACGTTGTCCTTCGTGATCTGATTGAGTTTGGAATAGCGGTGATTGGCATAATCGCCCGTAGGCATCGCCCAGTTCTTCGCGTCGGCCGAAAGGGCCGTCAGCTCGTCATTGGCCAACGCATTTCCAGCAAGAGCCCCTGTCAGAACTCCTGTCAGAACTCCAGCGGCGGTCATCGGCAGATATAGGAATTTTCCAAGTATGCGCATGCGGATTCCTCCCGACGTCGATAGGGACCCGAGGCACATCGTCACACTCCTCGGGAGACCACAAAGGCCAGCCCAAGCTATGTCATGCTCGTCGTGGGATATCTGCTTGCTTCAGCGTCTCACGGGTTCATTTGGATGGGCAGAGGGCACCGTTATTGCCCGCCCTCACGCTCCCAAGACACAAGGCTTGAAGCCGTAAACTGCCGGCAGAATAGGCGATCGGACCGATTAGCGCAAGATTAAATATACGATCTGCGCGCAACGCAACAACAAAAAATGCTCCTGCGCAATACATGTACTACTGATGTTTGCGGGAATTAGATTTGCTTAGCCCGGACAATTACTATAATAATACATAGCTCCAATCAGATTAACGTGGCTCCTGTCCAACGCATCAATGCCTACGGGAGATTTCATTGTGACCACTGGTAACCTAGACGTGATCGCCTTCCTCGCCGTGTTCACGTGTGCCGCGGCAGCATCGGCAGCCGGAGGCTACCCGACGGTCGCAGTCGTCGACTATGTGTATGGCTGTATGAAAGCCAACGGCGAGACACGGGCTGCACTCGAGAACTGTTCTTGCTCTATCGACATCATAGCCTCGATCCTGCCCTACGAGCGCTATGAGGCGGCAGAGACGTTCAGAAGCCTGGGACTTCAGACAGGCGAAAGAGGGGTCCTGTTCCGGCAGAGCGCGCCGGCGAATTCCGCCGTCGCCGAACTTAGACGAGCGCAGGCCGAAGCAGAGGTGCGGTGCTTCTGATCCTCGAAAACGAGAGCCGCCCCTCCGATTGCCCCTCGCCATCAGTTGATGGCCCCTGTGGTTTGGAGCGCGATCATACCGCGTCCGCAAACGTCTTGTGAAAATCCGAAACGAGATTGTCGAGCGCCGGCGCGTCACGCAAATGGCGTGACAGGCCCACTTCGAAGATGCCCAGCACCTGCGCCGGGCGCGGTGACAGCACGATGATGCGATCGGCAAGCAGAAGGGCCTCGCGCAGATTGTGGGTCACCATCAAGGCGGTGGTGGGCCTGGCGGCCCACACCGTCATCAAAAGACGGCGCAATCTGTCGGCAGTCCGTTCGTCGAGCGAAGTGAAAGGCTCGTCCAGAAAAAGAATCGCGGGTTCCGTGGCGAAGGCCCGTGCAAGGGCGGCGCGGCGCGCAAGGCCAAGCGAAAGCTCCGACGGATAGAGCGACCGCATTGAGGAGAGCCCCAGAATTTCGAACAGCCGGTCCAGGTCCTTGTCCCTGAGACGCGCAGACAGAGCAAGGCGGACGTTTTGCTCCACCGTCCGCCAGGGGAGAAGCAACGGCTCCTGAAAGACCGCAGCGACGCGGTTGGAGCCGCCTTCGGGCAATTGATAACTCCCCGAAAATTGCCGGTCGAGACCCAGCAGGATTCGCAAGGTCGTGGTCTTGCCGCAGCCCGACGGGCCCAGCAGACAGGCAAATTCGCTCTGCCGCACCTCGAAGGAAAGTCCGCGCAATGCGACAATCGTAACGCCCTCCGCCGAACGGAACGTTTTTTCGCTAATATCGACTTTAAGCGGAGCGGCGACGCCAGCGGGTTGCATGTCGTTCAAGTGGCTGCACCAAAAAGAGTTCGATCAACAGCATGATAGCCACGAAGGCCAGTGTGTAGGCAAGGATGGCGGCAACATCGAATATCTGGAAGTAGAGATAGATCTGGAAGCCGACACCGTTTGAACGGCCGAGCAGCTCAACGACGAGCACGATCTTCCAGATCAGCGCGATGCCGGAGCGCGAGGCAACCGCGAAATAGGGCTGCAACTGTGGCATCAGGATGTGGCGGACATGGTCAAGCGGCCCCAGCCGGTAGACCGTGGCCATTTCCGCGTAACGATGATCGAGCGCACGCGCACCCTCGCGCATGGTGACGATGACATTGGGTATCTTATTGATCGCAACGGCGCCGATCGCAGCAGCCTCTGTCAGGCCGAACCAAATGTAAGCGAGAACGATAACGACCAGCGCCGGGAGATTGAGAAAGAGCACAAGCCATGGATTGAAGAAGGAATCCGCCCGCCGATGCCTGCCGAGGAGGACGCCGATGACCGATCCGACGATCATGGCGACAGCATATGCGGCCGCGACCCGCCAGAGCGTCATTGCCAGATGATAGACAAGGTCACCGCTCGCCGCCTCCTTGAGAAGCACCCGCCAGACCTCGAGCGGTGGCGGAAGAGCGCGGCTCGGCCACATCCCGGCGACCATGCCCCAGAGCAGGCCTAGTCCAAGCAGCGATGCCAAGCTCGTTGCGGCCGGCAACGCGGATCGAACACTGTGAGAGGCGCTCCATGTGCGTAGGCCCGCAGGATCGCGTTTTTCCGATCCGTGTTTTGCCATCATGTCTTCAACGCAGCCCAGAACGTCCCGGGAGCCATTTGCCGCGCCGCACCGACGAGCTTCTCCCCGCCGAGGTCGGCAAGGATTTCGTACAGCTTGGCGGCATCGCGTTCCTCGTCGGCGAGAGGCCGGTTTGGAATGCCTTCGCGATAGCGATCCCGCAGCACCTCGAGTTCCCTGCCCTCGGCTCGCACTACAGGTGCCAAACGCTGCCATTCAGCGTCGGATTGAGCCAGAAGTCTCTTGGCCGCCGCACTTGCCTTGACGAAGCTCATCGCCACATCCGGGTTTTCGTTCGCCCATTTTTCGTGGAATACATAGCCCAACGCCGAGACGGGTCCCGATGCCCCGAGCGCCTTGATTGCATCTTCGGCTCCAATCAGGCGGCGAAAGCCGCTCGCCTCCAGCCGCGCGCAGAAATGCCAGAAATTCAACACCGCATCGAGTTCACCCGAAACAGCCTTTTCCGATAACAGTGGCGGAGCGCCAAAAACGATCTCGCTCTCCTTGGTCAAATCAATCCCATTGTCACGCTGGGAAAGCCCCTGGATCAGAAGCCAGCTCTTGTCGAGCGATCCGCCGGCCACGCCGATCTTCTTCCCCACGAGGTCGGGAATGCCTCGAATTGGCGCGTCCTGCTTGACCATGATGGCGCCAACCGCGGTCGAGTAAGGTGCAAGCGTGAGATCCTCGCCCTGCGAACGCTGGCGCGACACCCACAACCAATCGGAAACGATGATGTCGAGGTCGCCTGCCAGCATGGCCACGTTGGTGGCATCTTCCCCAGCGAAATAGACGACTTCCACGTCGATGCCGTTGGCCGCGTCGAATTTATTGTGCTTGATGGTGTCGAGTTCCCAGTTCACCGTTCCGAACTTGAGAACACCCACCCGTATCTTCGGAGCGGATGGGTTTGCCAAGACATGAAAGCCACGAGGATTTGCAGCAGCCATCAAAACCGTCAGGCAAAGCGCGCGCCGCGATATGTTCATGATGCCACCTCCCAACAAACGTTTGCAGCGACGTCAAATTTCCCGACCCTTGTCGGGGAACAAACACTTCCATCGCACGACCTTCAGCGCCGGATGGTCCTCGGACCACTTCGCGATCTCAGCCGGTGCCAGCGTCATGCATTGGACAAGCGAGCCGCGGCTCTCGAAATACAGGTGCTCAGTGCGGCAATTGGCAGGGTTGGCCAGCACGCAGACGGTCAGGGCGAGATCGACGAGGTTCATTCCGCACCTTTCCCTGCGCGAACTCGCACAGAAGCAACGGTGACTGGCGTGCTTGGCATGCCGGTCCGACAGCTAGCCTTCACAAGGTGCCCTGACGGAAAGCCGATGACGAGAATACGCGCGCGATAGACGAGCGTCAATTACTCCGCCAGACTAGGCTCATCTGGCTTCCAGCATTTGCGCAATCGTCTTGGCCAGAGCATACAAGCGCTGCTCGATCAGCGTAGGCACCTCGCAGACAAAGCTCAGCGATTGCGCGCGCTCCTGAAAAATGCGTGTCTGAAACACGAGCCGATCATTCCGCAGCGCAAGCTCGTTCAGGTCGGCATCGGGTTTAGCGCGCAAGGCATCCACTGCGGAAGCCTCCTGCCGTAGGCGTGCCGCCATGTCCCTCTGGCCGCGGGCGTAGCGTGCAATGCCGGAAATAACCTCAGAGCGTTCCCGGTTCATATGATCGAAGAGCCCCCGAACGAGCATGGTCATGCGCTGCTCCCTTTCGCCCTTCGGCAGGCCTTCCGCATACCTGCTGATCTTTAGCTGCGCCTCTGGCAGCGGCACGCGGCGCGCCGACAGTTCCACAACCAAAGCAGAAATGGTCGCATCTTTGGACCAGTCGGCGGCCGCCGGCCGCAGTTCCGCGCCATTCCAGACCTGGCCGAGCGAAAGCTTCGGAACCTTGCGCTGGATACACGGCCAGTCCGGGTCGTCGCCCTGGGCGGCCAAGGCGGGCCATGCGAGGTTTGCAGCGGCCACCACGGGGAGGAGTATCAGGGACAGCCACCGCATCAGGCATTCCCTCCTGTGATCTGCCTGCGCCGGAGAAAACCGTTTGATGGATTATAGGCGAGGATCGCACCGCCCAGAAACAGTGCGGTGAACGCAATCACGATCATCAGTGATGCCCAGTCAATCTGTCCATAAAGGGCGAAGCGGATTAGTTCGACCGCATAGGTGAACGGGTTTGCAAGACAGATTTTGTGGAGAAGCGGACTCGATTCCTGGATGCGCCAGAGTGGATAGAGCGCGGGAGAGGCAAAATACATCGGAAAGATCACGAAGTTCATGATCCCCGCAAAATTCTCCAGTTGCTTGATCATCGACGACAAGAGCATCCCGAGCGAGCACAGCATCATTCCTGACAAGAACAAGGCGGGAAGGATCAGCAGATAGCCACTCCATGGTGGCCTGACGCCCCAGAACAAGGCAATGACCAGAAAAGCATAGACTTGCACGATCGATACCGTCACACCGGCGAGCAGCTTGGAGACGAGCAGGAACCAGCGTGGAAACGGACTGACCAGCAGGGTACGCATGTTTCCCATCTCCCGATCATAGACCATCGAAAGCGAAGACTGCATACCGCTGAACAGTAGGATCATGCCGCATAGGCCGGGCGTGATATAGACCTCGTACAGCACGTAGGTCTTGTAGGGCGGAATGATCGAGACGCCCAGCACCTGACGGAAACCAGCGGCGAACACGAACAGCCATAGGAGCGGACGAACGAGCGACGAGATGAAGCGCTCACGCTGGTTAAGAAAACGAAGGCCCTCTCGATAAAGGATTCCCTTCAAGCAAATGGAATACTGACGAACCTTGAAGCCGCGTCCCGAGGCATGATCGGTTGGAATAGCGCTTTGAACCGTCTGCGGCGTCATAGGCAGGCGCCCTCGGGTAAAACCGAAACCAGCCCCGTCAAGGATGCGAACGCCTGCCGAATGCTGTCCGAACCAGCCGAACGTACGACATCTGACACCCTGCCCTGCGCCAGCACCCTTCCCTTGTCGAGGACGACCACATCATCGTTACTCTCGACCTCGTCGATCAGGTGGGTCGCCCAGAAAACGCTGATGCCATCGGTGACCACAAGGTCGCGGATCGTGGCGAGGATCTCGGCACGCGACTGGATGTCCAGCCCCACGGTCGCCTCGTCGAGCAGCAACAGCGGCGGCCGATGCAACAGAGCCCGGGCAATTTCGATGCGCCGCATTTGTCCGCCGGAAAGGCTGCGCGCCTTATCATAGAGCCGGTCGCTCATATTGACCTGAGCAAGTAATGTCCTGATCCGTTCCAGGGCCTGTGCATGGCCGATGCCATGCAAAGAGGCATGGTAAGAAAGGTTCTGGTAGACGCTGAGATCGAGATCCAATGTACGCGCCTGAAACACGATACCAAGTCGGCGAAGCGCCTCCCCCGGTTCCCTGCTGATATCATGGCCGAAGATGTGGATCGCCCCTTGGCGCGTGTCGTAGAGGTGGCTGATCAACGAAAACAGCGTCGTCTTGCCGGCCCCATTGAGGCCGAGCAAGACGGTAAAGTGGCCGGGCGCTATTGAAAAAGAAATGTCGGACAGAACCTGCTTCCGGCCAAAGCAATGACCGACCGCCGACACGTCGAGTGCGGGAGGCACGCTCACTTCATCATTCGCCTTCACATCCTGCATGGCGTCCTCCTGGGCGAGCAGCAAGGATAGTCCGCATCCCAGCCTATTTGATGGTGATCGTTCCCTTCATGCCTTTGTCGGCGAGGTCTGGAACGGACCACGTGTAGTTGCCTGGTCGAACCGTTGTGAACTGCACCTGCATCGTGCCTTCAGCGTCGAACTCGAGCCATGCAGGTGCACCGTTCATGTGAACCTCGAGACCGTTGATGACGATCTGGTTCATCCAGACATTGCGGAAAAGGTCCGTTGAAAATTTATACTCCAAGCCCGCTGCCGAGGTGATTTTCCAACGGTAGCCCTGACCGGCGATCAGCTCAAAATCCTTCTGGTTGACGGCGAAACTGTCGGCAGCCGATCCGAGGACCAGTTCGGGGACGACCTTGCTGGCCAGCGTCACCCGCTCGGGAACTGCGGTTCGGTGGCGGCACTGCGTCGTCATCATCATCATCATCTGCATCTTGCCCGGCGCTGGGCGTCACTGACAAGGCTATTCCGAGGAACACCGCAAGTGCGAAATTCCGATATCTCTGCATGCCTCCTCCTTCGCAAGCGAGCTTTTGTCCAACACCTCAGTTCGGACTCACGACCACACCCCAGGGCAACGCCCCGACCGTCACGGATTGAATTGGTTCATCGGTAGCGACGTCGATGAAAGTGATATCGTTGGAAACTCCGTTGGTGCTGATGATCGACTTCTGATCGGGCGTGAAGGCGAGCTGCCAGACCCGCTGCCCGACAAGCACGTATTTTTCAACCTCGTAAGTCTTGGCATTGACCACAGCCACGCGATTGGCGGGGCCGAGCGCCACATAGGCCTTCGTGCCGTCGGCCGTGATGCGCACGCCGACCGGCTGGATCGATTCTGGGCGCAAGCCGGGAATCTCGAAGGTGATCTTGTGCTTTATCTCACGGCTCGCATTGTCGATGACGGAGACAGTGCCGCCGATTTCGGCGCTGACCCAGACCTCCGAGTTGTCGGGCTTGAACTCCGCGAATCGTGGTCGGGGATCAACGAGGACATTGTGGGTGATCTCGTTGGTTTCGGTATCGATGAAGTGTGCCATGTTGGTCGTTTCCGAGGTATTGACCATCGACTTCCCGTCCGGGCTGATGCCCATTCCCTCGGGTTCGACTCCAACCGGCACCTCCGCCCGCACATGTCTGCTTTCAAGGTCGATGACCGTGACCAGATTGTCGTCTTCATTGGCGACGTAGAGCGTCTTGCCATCAGGGGAGAGCACGAACAGTTCGGGGTCCGGTCCGGATGGCAGCGATCCGACAATTTCGTACGTGGCCGTATCGATGATTTCGATCGTGTCGTCGTCGCTTGCGCACAGGTAGATGAATTTACCGTCGTGCGAAATCGTAATGCCGCGCGGCCGCTGGCCGACATCAATCGTCCGGACCACCTCCTTCGTGGTCGAATCGACCACGGATACCGTGTTGTCCTTCTCGTTGGAGACATAGACCATGTAGGCGGACGCGGGGGATCCGATACTTGCAGCCACAATAAGTCCGGCCGAAAGAAACGTCAGTCGTCGGAACATCTGGCTCTCTCCCTGTTTTTTGAAGCTATTTCAGCACACATCGCGTCTCGGGCTGATCGATCCCGAGCGTGTCGAGTTCGGAGAACTGATGCAGGAATCCTTCCTGGGGTGACGTCGACACGACCGAACGGCCGTCGCCCAGGAAGATGGGCTGGCGCAATTGCCAGTTCCATTTCCGGAAGGTCAGTTTCTGCCCCTTGAAAGCTGCAATCGAGAAATCCTCGGCACGAATGAAGGCTCCGAGCACTTCGGGATCCGCACTGTGCGTGCGCGTGGCAGCCTCGCCGATAATCCTGGCTGCCGTCCAAGCGGCCATGTCTTTCGACAACATTCGTCGGCCATTAGCCTTGGCGAAACGGTTCTGTATCTGCGTGCCGCCCCATTGCTCGCTGGCCGGGTGCCACGCGGCAGGTATCAGACCGGCGGTCCCAGCCACCGGCCGTGGCGTCCAGGTCCGGAACGGCACATAGGTTCCGAAAACCTCGCTTTCGTCTGCCACGAGCATCACATCGTGATCGGGAAACCCCTGTGTGAAGACGGGCATCTGTCGTTGGATCTGAACCACACCGGTATCCGTCCGCCGCGCCGTGCCGGTGTCGGTGAACTCCTTTTCCGCGACAACCTCGCCGCCAAAACGCGTGGCGGCGCGACGGAGCGCATCGGCGAACAGCTTGTCGGGCTCATGAGAACCGTAGATCAGCACCCACCGGCGCCACTGCTTCCAGATCAGATATTGTGCCAGCCCATCGGCGAGCATGGTGCGCGTTGGCGCCGTGTGAAAGGTGTTCGCCCGGCATTCCTCCTCGCGCAGACGGTCGTCCGTGGCGCCAACGTTCAAGATCAGGACGCCCTTGTCGCGAGCGAGATCGGCAATCGACAGAAGCTGCGTGGCGGAAAGATCTGCGAGAATGTAGAGGGCACCCTTCGACACCATGTCATTGAAGGCCGGCACGACGTCGGCGTCGGGCCTCACTTCGGACACATCGAGCGTGAACTTCTGCCCAAGGAAGGTACCGGTCGTGTTGTTGTCGCCGATGGCCACTTTGGCCCCCGCGACACCTTCGTCACGCGGTGGCACGTCCAGCACTGAAAGGGCCAGTTGGGGCGCATAGGCTCGAAGGTAGCCTAACTTGATCTCCGAAACCGGCTCGGCCTTCGCCGTCTTATCCGCCAGCGCGTTTGAAGGCTCCTGCGCAACGGCGCTGGAGAGGCTTGTAGCCCAAAGCAGAGCAGAGATAACGAGTATGAGGGCATAGAGCACCGCACATCCCACTTGATCGACAAAATACACCCTCTCCGACGCCAGTCGGATTTGTGTAATTCCTCGGTGCCCAAACAGTTTAACCGAGATATCCCTGATTTCAACCGGAAATTGGGAAGACGTTACGTTCGCCCACTAATATCGCCTGGCAGATGGGATGGTTGCAGCCCTTCCTGATGGCGAAAGTACCATGAAGTATGTGGTCAATGAGCCACAAAGCGGAAAGGACGGCGAAATGAGGATACGATGATCGGGGTGGACTTGGCAAAGCGTGTTCTCCATGTCCACGGGGCGTCGATGAGGCCGTCAAATTCCCTTGACTGCCGACGCGACCCGTATCGAGAATAACGGGTGGCCGAGGGTTTGATCGGTATTGGCAACAGACGTTACCGAATTCAATCCTTCGTCCATTTGGAGCAATTTCAGCAGTCGGATTTGCCCGTCATGGGTGCGGAACGGGAACTGCGCGCGCGTGATCTGATCGAGGTCGTCGCGGACCTCGTGCGCGAACTGCATCCCCAGCGCGCCAGGTTCATCAACGTCATCCCGTCGAGCAGGATCGTGCGCGATTTGGGGATCGACAGTCTCAGCAGGACCGAACTGATCCTGCGGATCGAGCGTGCGTTCCACGTAAGATTGCTCGCGCGGGCCATCGGCGAGGCCGAAACGGTCGGCGATCTCCTTCGCGCGCTGGAGCAAGCCGGGCCAGCGCGGGAGCGTCTCGCTCCTGAAAGGAAACTGGCTCCCTTACTTCTTTCCGTTCCCGCTGCGACAGATGCGCGGACGCTCGTCGAAGTCCTCGAATGGCATGCCGCGCGGCACGGCGACCGGACACATGTGACGGTGCTGCAAGACGAGGCGACGAGTCTCGGCAATCTCACCTACGGAGAACTCGCAGCGAGAGCGCGCAAGTTTGCGTGCGGCCTGATTGCCCGCGACGTCGGGCCCGGGGCCCGGGTCGCCCTGATGCTGCCGACCAGCATCGATTTCTTCGTCGCTTTCTTCGGCATTCTTTATGCCGGTGCCGTTCCTGTCCCCATCTACCCACCATCGAGGCTGTCGCAGCTCGAGGACCACCTGCGCCGGCAGACCGGCATCCTGCGCAACGTCGGCGCGTGCCTGCTGGTCACGATGCCGGAGGGACAGCGGCTCGCAGGGCTGTTCGCCGCGCTGGTGGAGACATTGAACGCGGTCGAAAGCGTCGAGGATATCGAGAAATCGGCACCGGACATGGACCTGCCCCGGTCCGCGGATGCCGATTCCACCGCCCTCATCCAGTACACGTCCGGCAGCACCGGCGACCCGAAGGGCGTCTTACTCACTCACGCCAACCTTCTTGCCAATATCCGCGCCATGGGTGGGGTCATACAGGCGAGCTCGGACGACGTCTTCGTTAGTTGGCTGCCGCTCTATCACGACATGGGGCTCATCGGTGCGTGGCTGGGGTGCCTCCACTATGCCACGCCGCTCTACGCCATGTCGCCGCTGAGCTTCCTCGTGCGGCCGGAAACCTGGCTGTGGGCGATCCACCGATTTCGGGCCACCTTTTCCGCCTCTCCCAACTTCGGCTTCGAATTGTGCCTGAACAAGATCGACGAAGCGGATCTCGCCGGGCTCGACCTCAGCTCGTTGCGGCTGGTGGCGAACGGTGCCGAGCCAGTTAGCGCGCAGACCCTGCGCCGCTTCATTGCGCGATTTGGCCGCTACGGTCTTTCGGCTCAGGCGATGGCTCCCGTCTATGGCCTCGCCGAGAGTTCGGTCGGTCTCGCTTTTCCCCCCGCTCGGGCGCCCGCCCGTGATCGATCGTGTCGACCGCGCCCGGCTGAGCTCCGCTGGCATTGCGGCGCCGGCGACATCCGAATCTCCGAGGCCGCTTGAAATCGTCGCCTGCGGGCAGCCGCTACCGGGCCACGAGATCCGGATCGTCGACGAGGCGGGCCACGAACTGGGTGAGCGCAGGGAAGGAAGGCTCGAATTTCGCGGCCCCTCCACCACGAGCGGCTATTTCCGCAACACGACGAAGACCCGTGAACTCTTTCGTGACGGCTGGCTCGACAGCGGGGATCGCGCCTATATGGCGGCAGGGGACGTGTTCGTCACCGGCCGCCTGAAGGACATCATCATCCGCGCCGGCCGCCATCTCTATCCGCAGGAAGTCGAGGAGGCGATCGGAACGATTCCCGGAATCCGCAAGGGCGGTGTCGCAGTGTTCGGCACCACGGATGAGGCCTCTGGCACCGAGCGCGTTGTCGTTCTGGCCGAGACGCGCGAGACGGAGCCGGATGCTCGGGCGACGCTGCACGCACGCATACTCGAGGTCGTGACCGATATCGCCGGAACGCCGCCCGACGATATTATTCTGGCGCCGCGGCACGCGGTTCCGATGACATCGAGCGGCAAGATCCGCCGCAGCGCGGCCAAGGAACTCTACGAGAGCGGTCATATCGGCGCGGCCCAACGCGACGTCTGGCAGCAAGTGCTGCGCCTAGTGCTGGCCGGAGCCTTCGCGCGGGCGAGGCGGGTGTTACGGCTGACGACCGAGATCCTCTATGCGGGCTGGTGGTGGCTGGTGCTGGGCAGCGCGTTCCTGCTCGGGTGCATCGCCGTGCTGATTCTCCCGCGCCTTGCCTGGCGATGGTCTGCCGTCAGAGGCATTTCCCGCTCGGCTCTCGCCGCGATGGGCGTGCGCCTTACAACCACCGGCATCGGCCGCATCCCGAAGCGGGGCGCGATCCTGGTCTTCAATCATTCCAGCTACACTGACGCCCTCGTCCTTTCAGCGGTGCTCCCGGGCGAGCCTGCTTTCGTCGCCAAGAGGGAACTGACCGGGCGCTTGATAGCAGGTCTGCTCCTGCGGCGCCTAGGGGTTCCGTTCGTCGAGCGCTACGACGTCTTTGGCAGTCTCGCGGATGCAGCGGCGCTGATCGCCCTGGCGCGGCAAGGCCGCATACTGGCCTTCTTCCCGGAGGGTACGTTCACGCGGCGGGTCGGTCTTTCAGGCTTCTATCTTGGCGCGTTCAAGGTGGCAGCCGAAGCGGGTCTCACCATCCTGCCTGGCGTCATCCATGGGACGCGAGCGATGCTGCGCGGCGGTCAATGGTTCCCCAGACGCGCGTCGCTGAGCGTCGAAATTACAGAGCCGGTGCAGCCAGAGGGTTCGGATTTCAGTGCCCTGATCAAGGTGCGACATGCGGTGCGCGACATCATGTTGGCTCGCTGCGGGGAACCCGATCTGAAGGAACTGGCAAAGCCCGAGCAGCCGCCCGCCGCTCGCAAACAGAATGACCGGATATCATGCATCTCGCTGTAGATTAAGGCGACAGCGCGTTGTCGAAGTTGGATGTTTTTTGAGGAGCGCGATCACGTTGCGGATCTGGTTGATATCGCCGTGCATAGAGTGGAGCCGGGGTCCGTAGGCTCCGCGCGGTACACCCTGCTGCGCGGCGACCTGCCGGCGACCCTGAGGTTTGCCAGCGGCAACATGGCAAGGGCTTGAGTGGATCGCAGGGATCGTTGGTTGCGGGGGCCTGACTGCACGGAGACTTGTAAATTCGGGCCTGTTTGCGAGATACGAACCGCCGTAGGTTCGTTCATTATATCAATGACTTGTAGACTTGAGAGATAGGCCTATTTATGGAACCGATACTTCAGGCCCGGCATGTGCCCTTGAGCTGGACGAGTTCAGCCGCATAATCGCGCAGCCACTCTAGCCAGTGGACTGATGACGGGTGCAATTGTGTTACGATCTTCACTGGTCTGCCCCCTGAAAAGTGATCCTTCCTGAAGTATGGCTTATGAAACGAAGAAGGACATTGAAATGGCAGCGAAAAGGCACAAGGCGGAAGAGATCGTCACGAAGCACGTCAGGTTGACGTGTTGAATGCGCAAGGCAGATCGATGGCGGAGGCGATCCGGTCGATAGGCGTGACGGAAGTAACATATTACCGGTGGCGATCAGAATACGGTGGCTTGAAGGGCGATCAGGTGAAGCGCCGGAAGGAACTGGAAACTGAGAGCGCGCGGCTTCGGTGGGCCGTTTCCGACCTAACGCAGCCGTTCCGTGCGTCCTGGCAGGTCCTTCGGGGAAACCATCCTGCCATAGCATGAACTGGATCGGATGACGAAGCGCCTGTTCGGAGCGATAGAATGCACGCACTGCTGTGGACCTCTTTTTAAACGGACGCCTGAAGTCACTGTGGCGCTCTGCAGCGCATCGGGAGAATAAGCCTAGACATCAGAGCGCCTTTTCGAACTCCGGCAGGATGGTGAACAGGTCGCCGACGAGGCCATAATCCGCGACCTGGAAGATCGGGGCTTCCTCGTCCTTGTTGATGGCGACGATGACCTTCGAGTCCGTCATGCCGGCCAAGTGCTGGATGGCGCCGGAGATGCCGACCGCGATGTAGAGTTGAGGTGCGACGACCTTACCGGTCTGGCCGACCTGCCAGTCGTTGGGGGCGTAGCCGGCATCGACCGCAGCGCGCGATGCGCCGACTGCGGCACCGAGCTTGTCGGCGACCGGCAGGATGACCTCTTGGAACTTTTCCGACGAGCCGAGCGCCCGGCCGCCGGAGATGATGATCTTGGCAGAGGTCAGTTCCGGACGGTCCGACGAGGACAGCGCGTCCTTGACGAAGGTCGAAAGGCCGTGATTGGCAGCAGCCGAGACGGTCTCGACGGAGGCAGAGCCGCCTTCGGCAGCCGACGCGAAGGAGGCCGTGCGCACGGTGATGACCTTCTTGGCTTCGCTGGTCTGCACCGTCTGGATGGCGTTGCCGGCATAGATCGGCCGCTTGAACGTGTCGGCCGAGACGACCTCGGTGATCTCGGAGATCTGGGCGATGTCGAGCAATGCTGCGACGCGCGGCAGCACGTTCTTGCCGACCGAAGTGGCGGCCGAGATGACGGTGTCGTAGCTGCCCGCCAGCGAGACGATCAGCGCTGCCAGCGGTTCGGCGAGATTGTTGGCAAGGTCATCGCTGTCGGCGAGCAGAACCTTGGATACGCCGGACAGTTTGGCGGCGGCATCGGCCGCGCCTTGGGCAGCCTTGCCGGCTACCAGCACATGCACGTCGCCGCCGATTTTCTGGGCGGCCGTCAATGTCTTGGCGGTCTGGTCGGACAGGGTTGCGTTGTCGTGGTCAGCCAGAAGAAGAATGGCCATGATATGTGTCTCCTTGTTCTGGGTTCTTTAGAGGACGCCGGCTTCGTTTTTCAGCTTGTCGACGAGTTCGGCGACCGTCTTGACCTTGATGCCGGCCTTGCGGCCTTCCGGCTCCTCGGTCTTCAGCACCTTGAGGCGGGCTGTCGTATCGACGCCGAAATCGGCCGGGCTCTTCTTGTCGAGCGGCTTTTTCTTCGCCTTCATGATGTTCGGCAGCGAGGCATAGCGCGGCTCGTTCAGGCGCAGATCGGTGGTGACAACTGCTGGAAGTTTGATCTCGATGGTCTGCAGGCCGCCATCGACTTCGCGGGTCACCTGAGCCTTGCCGTCGCCGATCTCGATCTTCGAGGCGAACGTGCCCTGGGCCCAGCCGAGAAGAGCGGACAGCATCTGGCCGGTCTGGTTACTGTCGTCGTCGATCGCCTGCTTGCCGACGATGATGAGGCCCGGCTGTTCGGCTTCCGCCACACCCTTGACGATCTTGGCAACGGCGAGCGGCTCGACTTGATCGTCGGTCTCGACCAGGATCGCCCGGTCGGCGCCCATGGCCAGCGCCGTGCGCAGCGTTTCCTCGGCCTTGGCCGGTCCGACGGAGACGACAACGACTTCCGACGCCTTGCCGGCTTCCTTCAGCCGCAGGGCTTCCTCGACGGAGATTTCGTCGAACGGGTTCATCGACATCTTCACATTGGCAAGCTCGACACCCGAACCATCCGGCTTAACCCGGATCTTCACGTTGTAGTCGACGACCCGCTTGACGGTGACCAGAACTTTCATGACTGCATTTCCTCCGAATTCATGCCTCGACACGAGCCGCACCGGCATCGACGAGTTTGCCGGGGTTCATGATATTTTGCGGATCGAGCGCCTGTTTGACCGCGACCATCAGGTCGTGCTCCACCGCATCACGGTAAGTGCGGATAGCCTCGCGCTTGACCCGGCCGAGGCCATGTTCGGCGGAAATCGTTCCGTCGAAGCGATGCGCCAGGTCGTGGACGATTCCACTGATTTCGTGTTCGCGGGCGTGGAAGGCGTCGGCGGAGGCATCCATCGGCTGCACGATGCCGAAATGCACATTGCCGTCGCCCATGTGACCGAAGGCGACCACGCGCGCCCCCACGCAGGCGCACTCGACCGCCTGCGTCGTTTGCCGCAGGAAATCCGGCATGACCGAAAGCGGCACGGCGACGTCGCAATGGATCGACGCCCCTTCAAGCACATCGGCCTCGGCCAGTCCCTCGCGAATGAGCCAGAAGGCCTTGCTCTGCTCGCCGGACGCGCCGATGGCAGCATCCAGCACCAGTTCTGCCTCGAAGGCCCCCGCCAGCACCTCTTCCATCGTGTCGCGCAACGTCGAGCCCTCCTCGCCGGACGAGAACTCCACGAGAACCTGCCAGTCATAGAGGTCGGCGAGCGGAAACCGGGTTGCCGGGAAATGTTTCAGCACCAGCTCGATACCGATGCGCGGCAGCAATTCAAAGGCGGTCACCTGGCCGCCGGTGCGCACCTTGCAGCGCGCCAGAAGCTCGAGCGCCGCATCGAGCGAGGCGACCGCGCAGATCGCCGTTTCCACCGACGCCGGTCGCGGAGAGAGTTTCAGCACCGCTGAGGTGATGATGCCGAGCGTGCCCTCGCTGCCGATGAAGAGCTGCTTGAGGTCGTAGCCGGTATTGTCCTTGCGCAAGCCCCGCAGACCGTTCCAGATGCGACCGTCCGGCAGCACGACCTCAAGGCCGAGCACCAGATCGCGCGTATTGCCATAACGCAAAACGTTGGTTCCGCCGGCATTGGAGGCGATGTTGCCACCGATCTGGCAACTGCCCTCGGCTCCCAGCCGCAGTGGAAACAGCCGCCCGGCTTTTTCCGCTTCTGCCTGCACCGAGGCGAGGATGCAGCCCGCCTCGACGGTGATCGTGTCGTTCAACGGATCAACGGCCCGCACCTTGTTCATCCGCGACAGGTTGACGACGATCTCGTCGCCTGTGCCGAATGGCACCGAACCGCCCATCAGCGAGGTGTTGCCGCCCTGCGGCACCAGCTTGACACCGACCTCGGCACAGATCGAGACGATAGCCGCGACCTCCTCGGTCATCGCCGGCTTCAACAGCAGCGGCGAGGCGCCGCGGAACTGCCGGAGCCAATCAACCGTATGGGCTTCCAGCACATCCGGATCCGTGCTCCAGCCCGACGGCCCGACTACCTGTTTCAGCCGCTCGATGATCTCCGGCGAAAGCGCCCGTGCGGGGGTTTGCGGTGCCTCAAGTTTCATTCGGTCAATTCCTTCACCGCTTCGCGCGGATCCCAGTCCATGCCGGGGATCGAGGCGATCAGGCGTTGCGTATAGGGATGTTTCGGCGCATCAAGGATCTGGGCGGGAGGGCCGCTTTCGGCAACCTCGCCCTTGTGGAGAACGGCGATCCGGTCGCAGATTTGCGCTGCCACCCTCAGATCATGGGTGATGAACAGGATGGCGATGCCCAGCCGCTTCTGCAGGTCCTTGAGCAAGGTCAGCACCTGCGCCTGCACCGAAACGTCGAGCGCAGAGACGCTCTCGTCGGCGATCAGCAGTTCCGGCTCCAGCGCCAGCGCGCGGGCGATGCCGACACGCTGCCGCTGGCCGCCCGAAAATTCGTTCGGATAGCGGTCGAAGGCGGACGGGCTGAGCCCCACCAGCGTCAGGAGTTCGCGCGCCTTCTTCTTGGCTTGCGCCAGCGGCACGCCATTCGCGACCGGACCGTCGGTCAGAATCCGGCCGATCGTCTGGCGCGGATTGAGCGAGGCGAAGGGGTCCTGGAAAACCATCTGGATGTGGCGGCGCAGCGGCCGGAAGGCACCGGCCGACAGCGGGAGGATATCCTGTCCGCGAAACAGCACCTCGCCACCATCGACATCCGTCAGTTTCAGCAGGCAACGACCGAGCGTTGACTTGCCGCAGCCGGATTCGCCGACGATGCCAAGCGTCTCGCCGCGATGCAGCGTCAGGCTCAGATCCTTGATCGCATCGACGACACGCGGCTTCGAGAAGAAACCGCCGCCGGTGCGGTAGGACTTGCGCAGCGAACGGACCTCCAGTAGCGGCGCACCCTCGCGGGCGGCATCCCCGACCTGCGGCGCTTCGCGATGGGGCACAGCCGCGATCAACCGCCGCGTATAGGGATGTTGCGGATGATTGAGAACTTCGGCGGCGATGCCTTGCTCGACAACCTCGCCACGTTCCATCACCACCACCCGGTCGGCAATATCGGCCACCACCCCGAAATCATGGGTAACGAACAGGACGCCCATGCCCTTGGCGCGCTGGATGCCGCGGATCAGTTCGAGGATTTGCGCCTGCGTCGTCACGTCGAGCGCCGTCGTCGGCTCGTCGGCGATCAGCATGGCCGGTTCGAGTGCTAGCGCCATGGCGATCATCACACGCTGGCGCTGGCCGCCTGACAGGCGGAACGGGTATTGATGGCGCAGCGTCGCCGGCTCGGGAAGACCGACATACTCAAGCAGTTCGAGGACGCGCTTTTCGCGGGATGCCTTGTCACCGACATTGTGAACTTCCATGACCTCGGCGATCTGGTCGCCCACCGTCATCAGCGGGTTGAGCGCCGAAAGCGGCTCCTGGAAGATCATCGCGATGGAGCGGCCGCGTTCGCGCTGCAAGGCCGGTTCGCTCATAGCCAGCAAATCTTCGCCCCGGAAAAGGATACGGCCGGCCGACGGTTTCATGTAGCTCGGAAGCAGGCCCATGATGGCATTGGCCGTCATCGACTTGCCGGAACCGGATTCGCCAACGACGCAGAGGATTTCTCCGGCATTGAGGTCGTAGGAGATGGTCTCGACCGCGAATTCCCGGTCGAGATTCTTCGGCAGGGGAATGGACAGGCCCTGCACGCTCAGAAGAGGGGTGTTTGCCGTGTTCATGTCAGCCCTTTCGCCCACGCAAATGCGGGTTCATCGCGTCGTTGAGACCTTCGCCGATCAGGTTGATGGCAAGCACCGTGAGAAGGATGGCGAGACCGGGAAAGACGCTCATCCACCAGGCTTCACGCAGCATGGTGCGTGCGGCGCCGATCATGAAGCCCCAGCTCATCAGGTTGCGGTCGCCGAGCCCGAGGAAGGACAGCGAGCTTTCCGTCAGGATAGCGGTCGCCACCATCAGCGAGGCCGTGACGACGATGGGGGAGATGGCGTTCGGCAGGATCTGCGTCAGCATGATACGCGGCCCCGTCTGACCGATGACGATCGCCGCCTGCACAAATTCGCGCGAACGAAGACTCATGAATTCGCCGCGCACCAGACGCGCCACCGGCGGCCAGGAGACAACGGCAATGGCGATGGTGATCGAGGTGATCGACGGATTGAAGATCGCCACCAGAACGATCGCCATGGCTAGGGCCGGGATGGTCTGGAAAAATTCGGTGAGGCGCATCAGAAGGTCGTCGACCCGCCCGCCATAGAAGCCTGACAGCGCACCGATCGATACGCCGATCGCCACGGCAACGGCCGTCGAGACCACACCGATCAGGAGCGAAATGCGCGCGCCATAGGCGAGACCGGCGGCGATATCACGACCGAGCATATCGGTTCCGAGCAGGTAGGCAGGGTCCTCCAGCGGTGCGAGCAGCGGATCGCCGACGCTTTCCCAGGGGCTGACAGGAAAAAGCACATTTGCAAAGAGCGCGACGAACACGAAGAGAACGAGAACGACGAGTCCGATGAGAGCGCCGAGATTGGTGGCGTAGCGTTTGAAAAAGCTCACGGATTTTCTCCTTAGCTGGTCGCGTCGATGCGGGGATCGACAAGCCGGTACAAGAGATCGGACACCAGATTGACGATGACGACGACTGCGGCGGTAACGAGGAAGACGCCTAGCAGAACCGGATAGTCGCGTTGCAAGAGGGCATCGAACATCAGACGCCCGATCCCCGGCCAGGCGAACACGGTTTCGGTCAGCACCGCACCGCCAACGAGTTGGCCGGCCTGGATGCTGGCGAAGGTGAAAACCGGCAGGATGGCGTTGCGCAACACATGCCGGCGGATGATCTTCGCCTTTGGCACGCCCTTGGCGCGCGCGGTCTTGACGAAATCGAGGTTCATGACTTCGAGCATAGAAGCCCGCGTCAGACGCGTATAGACCGCCGTGAAGAACAGCCCGAGCGTCACCGTCGGCAACACCAGATGATGGGCGATATCGACGACGCGCGCCCAGCCGGTGTAATTCGCGCCAATGCTCTCCATGTCGAAGGGCGGCAGCCAGCCGAGGTTGATGGAAAACACCAGCACCGCCATCAGCGCCACCCAGAAGAGCGGCGTCGCGTAGAAAATCAGGGCGCCGGTCATGATCAGCGTATCGACGGCGCTGCCGCGGCGATAGGCGGCGATCACGCCGAGCACGATGCCGAGGACGAGAGAAAAGATGAAGGCGCAGACGGTCAGAAGCAGGGTCGCTGGTAACCGTTCGAGGATGAGCTGCGCCACCGGCAGATGGTTGCGGTAGGAAAACCCGAGATCGCCGGTCAGTACCCCTTTCAGATAAGCCCAGAGCTGCCAGTAGAGCGGCTGATCCAGACCGAACTGGGCACGCAGTTGCGCGAGAAACTTCTCGTCGCCCGCACCCGCCTCGCCCGCCAGCACCGCCGCCGGATCGCCCGGCGCCAGATGGATGAGGAGAAAGTTCAGCACGACGACGCCGAGAACGACGAAAACCGCCTTCATCAGTCGTTGAAAGAAAAAATCCAAGGTATTCAAAGCATTTCTCCTGGCATCGAACACGTCTGAAAGGCAGCCGCCGACTATCCCTAACTCCGCGCCGGCGGGGAAAGAGACGGGACAGCCAAGGCTGTTCCCGTCCATGTGCGATCGGGCGTTACTTGGCGATCCACGCCTCTTCGAGCGCCTCGTTGAGGCCGATGGCGGAACGCACGAGGCCCTTGACCTTGGACTTGCTGATCGTCGTGTTCTTCATTTCGAGCATCCAGCCGAGCGCCACGTCGTCGGTGGCGATTTTCTGCATTTCGGCATAGGCAGCGGCGGCGTCCTCCGGCTTCACCGCCGAGGCGCCTGCCGCCAGCAGTTCATCGACCTTCGGGTTGGAGTAGCCCTCATTGTTGGCGAAGGGCGTGCCCTTGATGATGTTGGCGGAAAGATAGTGACGTGCGACGCCGAGGGCCGGGTGGCCGTACTGATAGGTGAAGTTGAAGGAGAGGTCGAAATTCCAGTCGGACAGCGCCTGCGACCAGCCGCCGGCGTCGACAGACTGGATCGCCACCTGGAAACCAACTTGCTCGAGCTGCTGCTTCATGTATTCAGCAAGGCGATCCCACTGCGAACCATAGGGCATCGGCATCAGCCGGATCGGCTCGGCGCCCACATTGACGCCCGATTCGGCGATCAGCGCCTTGGCCTTCTCGATGTCGAACGTATAGGTCGGGGTGTCTTTGGTGTAGAACTGGGTGGTCGATGCCAACGGCCCGGTGGCGGGAATGCCCTGCCCGAAGAACACCGTCTTGGCGACGAAATTCCGGTCGATCGCATGCATGACCGCCTGGCGCACAAGCTTGTTGTCGAATGGCGCCTTGCGCAGGTTCATCAGCATGAAGGAGAGCGGCGAATACATTTCCCAGCCGTCCGTCGTCGTTTCGACATCCGGCAGCTTGGCAAGACGCCGAACCTCGAAGCCTTCGACATCGCCGCCGCGCAGCACGTCCACGGTGCCCTGCTCGAAGGCCACCGCGCGCGATGCGGAATCGGGAATGATGCGGAAATAGAGATCATCGAGAAGCGGCTTGCCGGGTTTCCAGTAGTCTTCGTTCCTGACGAGATGGACGTAGGAGCCGCGCTGCCATTCCTTGAACTTGAACGGGCCTGTGCCGATCGGCGTCTGGTTGGCCGGATTGGTGCGGTAGTCGGTTCCGTCATAGATATGCTTCGGCACGACCGGGAACGAACTGACCTCGAAGGCATAGAGGAAGGCGGAGAACGGCGTCTTCAGCTTGAAGACGACCTGATTGGCGGCCGGCGCGGTGATCGATTCGACATAGGTGTTGGCGATATAGCGCCAGCGCGGATGCGCCTCGCGGAGGAACTTGTCGGCGGTGAAGACCACGTCGCCGGCCGTAAAAGGCTTGCCGTCATGCCATTTCACATTGTCCTGCAGGGTGAAGGTATAGGTGAGGCCATCGGCGGAAACCTCCCAGGTCTTGGCCAGCGACGGCTGCGGCGTCAGGTCCTTCGCATAGCTCAGAAGGCTCTGGTAAATCTGCCCGCCGGCGAAAATCGTCGGCCCCTGCGAGTTCAGTCCGAGCATCAGCATCGGCGGCTCCGGCTGGAGGATCATGTTCAGCGTGCCGCCTTTGGCCGGCGTGTCCTGCGCATGCGCGACCGACGTCAAGGCGACGGTCAGCAAGCCCGCAAGGCCAAGGAAATGTTTCGCGTATTTTCGCATTAGAGGACCCCTCACTGTTTTTTTAGGCAGCAGTAGTTTGCGGCCAGTTTGCAAGGCACATATCAGAGTGCTTCGCTCGGTTTGCAGTCCTATGCACTGCTGTGCCTTGGCTGCCACCTTTGAAAGGTTAGGCTGATAATGAAAATCCGTCTAATAGTTAAAATGAATATTGAGAATAGTTTGTGCAACGATAGTATGCGCCTATATATTGACCATTCGGCACAATGCATGAGCAGCGAGATCATGGGCGGTCCGCTTGCCGAATGACGTCGCGCCAGGGACCGATCGGACGCGACAGGCGTCCTTCATTGTCTTTGTCGGCCGGGTTCGGCAATATGTCGGCAACGCATTGACTGGGAGTATTTTTATTGGCCACGCGCTACCCCCGAATTCACAACCTTAACTGGAACCTACTGAGGACATTTCTTGTTATCGTTGAGGAGCGCAGCATCACCAAGGCTGCCGATAAGCTGCTTGTCCGCCAGCCTTCGGTTACCGCTGCGCTTCAAAAACTGGAAGAAACACTTGGATGTCAGCTCATTCAGCGAGACAGCCGCCGCTTTATACTGACGAACCATGGCGAAATGCTCCGCCAGGAATGCATGGAGATCTTCCGCCGAGTCGAGCGTATAGGCGAAAAGCTATCGGCGGATGAAGACGACCTCACGGGCCAGATCAGGATTCAAATCGTCACGCATGTGGCCATGCCCGGGCTGGATCAAGCGCTCCGTCAAATGCGCCGGAGACATCCATCCGTCAGTGTTCGAATTGACGTTGCAAACAGCCAGGATATCGTCCGCGCCATTGCGCAGAAGCAAACGCCGTTCGGCTTTTGCCTTCTGCCAAAACCGCTCGCCGCCCTCGACTGCCGCTTCCTGATGCGTGAGGAGTTTGGCATCTATTGCGGCGCGACCCATCCTATGCACGGACGCACGGACGTCACGCTCGATGAATTGCGGCAGGAAGCCTTTATCGCCTTTGCCTGCAGTCAGGAAGGCGGCGCACTGGAGCCAATGATCGCGTTGCGCGATGGAGCCGGGCTCGGAACATGGACCGTGGGAAGCAGCCCCAATCTTGAAGAAGTCCGCAGGCTGATCGCAGCCGGGTTGGGAATCGGCATATTACCGATTGATACCGCCAAATGCGTCGTGGACCCGGAGCAACTCTGGCTGATCCCGACGCTTAACGGCAGCCTTGGCGCCGATGTCTATCTGGTGACGAACCCCGACATGGAACTCGGCGCCGCCGAAAAGGCGTTCCTGGACATCTTCAACACCGCTTTGTTCGATGCCCAGCAACAGCCGTCAGACGCTCCGGCGTAAGCCGGCGCCCGTTCAAACCCGGTTCGCGCGGCTCAAAACCGCCTGAAGTAACACGTTGACGCCCGGCTCGATGTCGGCAAGCGTCACGTTTTCCGCCTCGTTGTGCGACAGCCCGCCTTCGCAGGGCGTGAAGATCATCGCGGTGGGCAAGTAATCGGCGACATGCATCGCATCATGCCCGGCCTCCGTCTGAAGCTCGAGTGTCGAATAGCCGAAATCCTTTGCAGAGGTACGGACCAGATCCACGCATTCCGCATCGAAACGCATTCCGCCGTAGGACCAGCCTTCCTTGACGACGATCCGGCAGCGTGAACGCGCCTCCAGTTCCGGGATCTGCGCCTTGAATGCGTCCAGCATCCCGATCACGACGGCTTCGTCGGGATGGCGCATGTCGCAGGTCATCTCGACATAGTCGGGAAGTGCGCCGAGAAGATTGGGCTCGGCCCGGATGCGCATTGTCGTCGACTTGCCACCTGTCTGCTGATGCGCCCAACCGATCGCGTCGATGGCCAGCGTTACATGGGCAGCGCCGACCAAAGCGTTGCGGCGTGCCGGCATCGGGGTGGGTCCGACATGGCCCGTCTCGCCAAAGACCTCGATGACGAAACCGCGAACCCCGAATGCGCCGGTGACGACGCCAACTTGAAGTTTGGCATCGTCAAGCCGAGGCCCTTGCTCGATATGCAATTCGAAAAGACTGTCAAACTGGTTTGCCGAGACGGTTTCCTCACCTTTGAATCCGGTCTTGCATAGGGCTTCGCCGAGAGAAATGCCGTCCTTGTCCAGGCGGGAATAGGCAAACTCCGGCGACTTCTGCCCCGTGAAGATGGCCGAGCCGATCATCGGCGGCTCGAAACGGGCACCCTCTTCATTGGTCCAGTTGACGACTGTAATCGGGTGACGGGTCGAGAGATTGTGATCGTTGAGTGTGCGCACGATCTCAAGCCCGGCGAGAACGCCGAGTATGCCGTCGAAACGCCCGCCCCTGACCTGGGTATCGAGATGACTGCCGACCAGAATGGGCTTGGCATCCGCGTCCGTTCCGGCGCGTTCGGCAAAGATGTTGCCGATCGGATCGATGCGAACGGAACATCCCGCCTCTTCGCACCAGTCGATGAACTGCTGGCGCATTAGGGTGTCTTCGTCTGACAGTGCCAGACGCTTCAGCCCGCCTCCAGGCGTTTTGCCGATCTCTGCCGACCGCATAAGAGTCGACCACAGCCTTGCAATGTCGGGACGGATATTGGTTTGACGGATCATAGAACGGCTCACTTCTTCGCATCAGCTTTCACAATTCCTAGCCGCCTTACCGCAATGGTGACTGGAAGCCACCAGTTGCCGCCTCGACGAAGGATTGCAAGTTGGATACTCTAAAAGATCGCCGGGAAGAAATAGATATAAGCAATGCTTAGTATTCGTTCGGCACGTCCGGAGCTGCCACAAAATACGCCAGTCAGCTTCAGCAACGGGCAAATCGCCGAATTTCCCGAAGAGGCCCATGATTGATACCCGGTCATCTGGCACAATCCTCTGCCGTGGTGGGAAAGCTTAAAGCATGTTGCGTGAAAAGGGATTCACGCAACAGCTTTAAGTATTTGTTTTTATGCATGTCTCTGCCCCAAAGCCGCTGCACACTTTTGGACGACATGCATTAGCCACCGGGGGCGTCACTTTAGCTATTGTGACAATTCCTGACTGCTCAAGAGACGAACAATCGTTCGCAAATTAAATGGGCGGCATGCACAACAAATATTCCATTAATACTTCCATCACCTCACACTATGAATGACATCCGTATTTTCTATTTGTCGCACCGCGGTTCGATGGGCATGCTTTCGAAAAAAAGGGGATCCGTTACAGCCGGGCCACGCCTTCTGGGCCTCCGTAAGGTGGCTTATGGAAGCGTCGCGACGCCGTCGATGGGAGATGAAAACCGCCATATTGCCAAAAGCGGCCTTCAGAAGGCTGGCTGCGGACTTGCCGCAAGCTGGTTCATTCTCCCAGGGACGGCGACGAAACATCTCGCTCCGGCATGGCAGGGACGACGTTTCCGGCTGCCGATCGTTGCGTGCTTGCAAAGGCCGGTGCCGCGAAACCCCTACACACTGCTGAGGACCCCCTCATGGTATCGGAAAGGAACTATCGTGGCACATGAAATGCAACTAACCGCTGCTCCAGGAATGGAGAAAGCTCCCGTCAGCATGAAAAGGATCGCTGTCGCAAGCGTCATCGGGACCACCGTCGAGTGGTACGACCTTTTCGTTTTCGCAACGGCGTCCGCGCTCGTCTTCAACAAGGTGTTTTTCCCGAGCTTCGACGCTTTGGTGGGCACGCTGCTTGCCTTCGGAACGTTTGCCTCGGCCTATCTCGCACGCATCGTCGGCGCAGCCCTGTTCGGCCATTTCGGCGACCGGCTGGGCCGCAAGTCCATGCTCCTCTTCTCGCTCGTCATGATGGGTGTCGCGACTTTCGCGATCGGTCTTCTGCCGAATTACGAAAGTATCGGTATCTGGGCGCCGATCCTTCTACTCTCGCTGCGTGTGATGCAGGGCCTTGCCCTTGGCGGTGAGTGGGGCGGCGCGGTGTTGATGTCCGTGGAGCATGCACCCGCAGACAAGCGCGGCGTTTATGGTTCCTGGGTACAGATCGGCGTGCCTGCCGGCACGCTGATCGCAAACCTCGTCTTCCTTGTGATTGCCGCGGTCATGCCGAGCGAAGACCTGGTGTCATGGGGTTGGCGGATACCGTTCCTTGCCAGCATTCTGCTTGTCGCTGTGGGCGCCTATGTTCGGCTGAACACCGCCGAAACACCCTCCTTCGCGAAGGTCAAGACCGAATCCGCGACCGTCAAGGTCCCGTTTTTCGAGCTTTTCAAGAAATCCTGGAAGACCGTGATTTTAGGTGGTGTCGCGACGATGTCGACAGGCTCGTCATTCAATCTGATGGTCGCATTCGGCCTGACCTACGGCACCCAGGCTCTGAACATCACCCGCAGCGAAATGCTGGTGATCGTTCTCATTGCCTGCGCGGCCTGCATCGTTCTTTTGCCGCTGTTCGGTTGGCTCTCGGATCGCATCGGCCGCCGGCCGGTTATCCTTGGCGGCATCATCGCCGAAGCGTTGGTTGCATTCCCGATGTTCTGGCTCATGGACACGCAGACCTTTGCCGGCGCCCTTCTCGCCTACCTGCTGATGATGACCGCCTTTGCGGCGAACTATGGTCCGATCGCTACCTTCCTTGCTGAACTCTTCGGCACCAAGGTTCGATATTCCGGCCTTTCGATCAGCTACATGCTCTCAGGCGTGCTGGGCAGCGCCCTGACGCCGATTATCACGACCTGGCTCCTGTCGGCGACCGGCACAGGATCGTCGGTCGCCTGGTACATGATCGGAACGGCCGTGTTGTCGGGCGTCGCGCTGCTGGCATTGACGGAAACGATCAAGAAGGACCTGAGCAAGTCCCACTGACCGTTTGAAGACAAACCAATAGCGGCGCCGGCCATCATGAGCCGGCGCCCCTTCCATGAGGAGAGTATTGTGAACGATTCCACGACCATCAGCGAAGCCCTGCAATTGCTCGCGGATGTGGAGACCGCAACGATCGGCCATTTCAGCAGCGAAGGGTTCATGGCACCGCAAGTTCAATGCCTGATCGATGACGTGAGGATTGTCGGCCGAGCGCATACGGTGAGCCTGCCTGACGACGATGGCGGTGCTCTCTCTCGCGCGGTGTCCGAGGCGCGGCCGGGCGACGTTCTGGTCATCGAGCGGCTGGATGACGACCGGCACGCCTGCTGGGGTGCTGTCATGACCGCGGCGGCCCGTGCTGCCGGCATCGTCGGCGTGGTCGTTGACGGCTACGTGACGGATGTCGGTGCAATTCGTGCGATGGGTCTGCCGGTCTGGTGCCGCGGGCGCTCGCCGCTGACAACGAAGATACGGGGTGGCGGAACTGTTGGTTGTGAGATCCACTGTGCGGGCGTGCGGGTTCGGCCGGGCGACATTGTTCTTGCCGACGAGAACGGCGTTTACGTCGCATCGCCGCATGAGGCGTTGGCGGCTGCGCGGGAAGCTCTCGTCATCCAGGCTAGCGAGCCCGGCATTGTTGCCCGGATCGATGCAGGAGAGACGCTAGCGGCAATCTACGGCTCACCGACCGCGGCCAGCAACCGGTAGCGATTGGGGATTTTGGAATGGCGTCGCTTATGTTGCAGCAACGCACTCGATCTCGATGTCGAACGGCAACGGCCACGGCTTGATTGCCGCCGACGTTCGCGCCGGAAATCCGTCGTGAAAATAAACGCGATAGATTTCGTTGACGTCCGCCATCAGGTCGGGATCCGTCACGTAGACCGTCGCCTTGATCACCTTGTCCAGCGATGATCCGGCATGTTCGAGCGTGACACGCAACGCCTCGAGCACTGCCCGTGTCTGGGCGCGAATGTCGCCCTCGACGATTTCACCGGTTGCCGGGTCGATCGGCGGCATGCCGCAGGTCATCACCAAATCGCCGAAACGGACGGCTGCGGATGTCGGGGCGCCAAGTCGTCGGATGGCTTCGGATATGACGGGGACATCGATGACTTCTCTTGGCATTCTCAACCTCCAAATCGCCTTCGCCGATCAGGAGATCGAAGACGCTTCATACACCATCGTCGCAGCAGCAAGATCCGCCAAGGCCGTTCCGACCGCCTTGTAGAGTGTGATCTCGCTATCCGACGTGCGCGCAGGAACATCGTTGCGGCACAGCTCATCAAGCGTCGCACGTACCAGATCCTTCGAAAATATACCGGCCCCGATCGGCTGGACCAGATCGCCCGCTTCATGCAGAGCTTCGTGGGTGTCTATATAGACCGAAGACCGCCGCACTGCCTCGTCATCGACCTCGCGCATTGCCGGGGTGAAGCCGCCGATGAGATCAACATGCGTGCCTGGTCGTAGCCATTCGCCCCTGATGAGCGGCACGGTGGCCAGCGTGGCGGCACTGACGATATCGGCGGCGCCTACCGCAGCCTCGAGATTGGCGGCGACCGACGCCTTCAGCCCCTGCCGCTCAAGGTTTTGCACCAGTCTCGCCGCACTGGCTGCATCGATATCCCAAATGTCGATCTGTTCGATCTGTCGCACCGCCCGATAGGCATCGGGAATGAGGCTTGCCACGCGGCCGGCGCCAACCACCAGCAGTCTGCGGGCATCCTTGCGGGCAAGATAGTCGGCGGCCAGCGCCGATGCAGCAACCGTCCGGCGCGACGTGATCGTATTGCCATCGAGAAGCGCAAGCTGTGTACCAGTGTGCCCGTCGTAGAGCATATAGGTCGAGGTCAGGCCGGGCAGATTCCGCGACGTATTCCCGGGAAACACCGTCACGATCTTGATGCCCAGATAGCGTTCCGATCGGTGCGTTTCATGCCAAGCGGGCATCAAAAGTAGCGTCGCATCCGGTTCGCCGTCGTTGGCAATCGTGTGGTGATGTCTGACAGGCACGACACAGCCCTCGGCGAAGGCCCGCCTCAACGTGGCGACCAGCTCACCGAAAGGAAGACGTACGCCCGTGGCCTGGGCGTCGAGAATTCGTATTTGTGCTTCGGCCATTGGAAATTTCCTCAAATATTTGAGAATGCTTTTTCTACAAATAGGAAATACAAATATTTTCAGCTATTTAACAATAGATTCTGGCTATTTTACTGATAGAGATGCCCTATCCGATTTCCGAATATGGGTTCGTCATTGAATGTGGAATCCGTTCTCTTCGGCATTCAGCAGACGCCGGGGTTCAGACGCATGAGATTCGATATGTTGTTGATTTCCACTGCGCTGCTCGACCGGCTTACCCACCACTGCCACATCCTCGAAACCGGAAACGACGCTTCCGCTTCAAGAATAGTTCGGCGCATGAAGCCAAAACCAAAAAGGAGAAAGGCAGGAGCTTGACCCAGCTACAGACCCGAAACATGCATAAAGGGCGGGTCAGTTCTCGGTGGAAACGCCGGGTCAGCTCTCAGTGGAAATCAGCAGCCTGAGACCACAGAGACTTGTAACATTTTGCGTTCAAAAGCCGTTTACGGCTCTAATCTCCACTATGCGCGACTCCTAACGAAGCATCAACTCTTTCAGACGATCTGCTTGATGAAAGTCTCGAGCATGGCCTTCAGACGTTGCGCATCTTCATTGCCATAATTGTCCTCCACCTTTGCTTCGTGCTCCTCAACCCGTTTGTTCTGGGTTGCGAGCATTGAAGCACCTTTGTCGGAGAGGAACATTCGCACTTTGCGGCGATCGGCAGGATCGGGCACGCGGTAGACCAGCGCATCGTGAACCATACGATCAACAAGCTTCGTCAGCGTCGGCAGATTGAGCGCCAGTTCTTCGGCAAGCTTGCCCATCGGAAGACCACCGACTTCGGACAGAACCTTCATCAGCCGCCACTGATCCAGAGACACCCCTTCCGCCGTCAGTTGCCGGCTCAGATGCCTGTTGGCTTGTGCCAACAGGTGCGAAAGATGATCGTTCAGAGAGCGGTCAGCCATGATTCTTTAATCAGCAATTGTTTAATCGGAAACTATATATATAGTGCTTCTAACATGTCGCATAGACCGACAACAACGAAAAGAAAAAAATCACAATCCGCAGGTTGCGGAACTTGTGGTCTGGGGTGGAGCGTGGACGAAAAGGGAGACTACCGTGACGCTCGATTTCGCTCTGGTCGAGACTAAAAATCGTATCTTGATGCGCGCACGCCCACAAGCGCGCAGGCGTTCTATTGCGCTGCTGGATACACTGATTTTGCAGCGAACGGGAGGGCGTGGGCCAAGCCCGCGACATAAGGGACCGATCCGCATAGGCCTTCTTGTGCCATTCCAGGGTGCCGATGCGATATGGGGGCCCTCCTGCCAGTACAGTGCAGTACTCGCCGCTGCTGAACTCAATGAAACTGGCGGCATTTTGGGGCGACAGATCGAGTTGCTCGCTGCCGATGCCGGCGGCAGTCCTCAAGCAGTGGTAGAGCGGGCCCGCGACCTCATCGAACGGCAGGGCGCGGACGCCCTGGTGGGGGTGCATCTCTCGTCCGTCCGGGTTGAACTCGCTCGCGCCCTTGCCGGCCGGGTACCTTATGTCTTCGCGCCCCTGTTTGAGGGCGGCACAGAAACTGAACAGGTCTTCAGCATCGGCGAAGTGCCGGAACGCCAGTTTGCCGGCCCGGTCAGTCATTTCATGGAGCAGCATAACTCCCGCCGCTGGTTCCTGGCAGGCAACGACTATGTCTGGCCACGCGCCTCCCACAATTGGGTCCGCGACTTCGTCGCCAGACGCGGCGGCGAAGTCGTTGGCGACGAATATGTCGGTCTTGGCCATGACACCACCCATCTCATCGACCAGATCGAGGCGGCCAATCCCGATATCGTCTTCCTCTCGCTGGTCGGGTCGGAATGCGTGCCGTTCAACCGCATGTTTGCAGAACGTGGTCTGTCGCGTCGCATCATCAGGCTGTCTGGCGCCATTGAAGAAAACACGCTGATGGCCATTGGCGCGGAGAACACTGAGAACCTGTTCTGCGCTGCCGGCTATTTCAGCGCATTGGAAACGCCGGAAAACCGCAACTTCCTCAAGCGCTATCGTGACGCCTTCGGCGTGACCGCGCCTGTGCAGGGCGTGCTCAGCGAAGCCTGCTACGAGGGCTTGCGGTTCTTCGGTGCTTTGACGGCACGCGCAAAATCACTCGATCTCGACATCCTCTCGCAAGCCTTCGAGGGCCTGACCTTTGAAAGCCCCCGTGGGGTCACCACGGTGCGCAACGGCGTGGCAAGAGGGCCGACCTACCTCGCCCGGGCCGACGGCACCGAATTCGAGATCCTGCGCAGCTTCAGCAACGACTGAGCGCCTGGCAGGCCAACACTCAAATGCTGAAAACCAGGCACGCGGTCAGCCCCCGCAGTCCTTCGCACGCCTGGCCCGGAGCGATCTGCCCTGCCCATATCCGTCGGAAAAACAGTCTAATGTGATTAAATTACAGTGCTCCTGCAAAAATAGTTGAAAAAGAAAATATTGAATATATAAACATATCGATCGCATGAACTTCGCAGAAATTCCCCCGGGCACTCAAGCCCAGGCCGGCAGGCCGTCGTCTGCCGCAGCGGATCCGTGCGTCCAGAAGACTGAAAAACAAGAGGGTGAACACATGAAAATCAACAGACGCCTTTTCCTTGGCGGCACCGCAGTCGTGCTCACAACACCGTGGGTCAGTCGCGCATTCGCAGCCGACGACATTACCATTGCCAGCATCTATGACCTGTCCGGCGGCCTTGAAATCTACGGCCAGCCGATCGACGCCTGCCTTGACCTTGCCGTTTCCGAACTGAACGAGGCCGGCGGTCTCTTGGGTCGCCAGATCAAGGTGCAGAAATACGATCCGCAGTCCAACATCCAACTCTATACCCAGTTCGCAACCGAAGCCGCGACCAGCGTTCAGGCATCGGCCGTCTTCGGCGGCATCACCAGCGCCTCTCGCGAAGCCATTCGTCCGATCCTCGGCCGTTACCAGACGCTCTATTTCTACACGCCGCTTTATGAAGGCGGCGTTTGCGATCGCAACACCTTCTCCACCGGTTCGACGCCGTCCCAGACCATCGGTTCGCTGATGCCGTTCGCGGTCAAGAATTTCGGCAAGAAGGTCTATGTGCTGGCAGCCGACTACAACTACGGCCAGATCTCAGCGAAATGGGTCCGCGACTACACGACCCAGGCCGGAGGCGAAGTCATCGCGGCCGAATTCTTCCCGCTCGACGTCACCGATTTCAGCGCCGCAATCCAGAAGATCCAGCGCGAGAAGCCGGATGTCATCTACACGCTGCTGGTCGGCGGTAATCACATGTCCTTCTTCCGCCAGTGGGCGGCAGCCGGCATGGCAGGCCAGATCCCGATCGTTTCAACCTCGTTCGGCGGCGGCAACGAGCATATCGTGCTGACGCCGGCCGAATCCGATGGCGTCATGGCGGCCTTCGGCTACTTCCAGGAAATCAAGTCGCCGACCAACGAAGCCTTCGTCAAGCGCTATCATGCCAAATTCAGCGACAATGCGCCTTACGTGACCGAGCACGCATCCTCGACCTACAACGCCATCCACCACTGGGCAAACGGCGTCAAGAAGGCGAACACACTCGATCGGATGGCCGTTATCGAAGCCATCGAAAGCGGCTCGACCGTCAAAGGCCCGGGCGGTCCCAACACGATCGACCCGAAGACGCATCACTGCGCCACGGATGTGCATATCGGCCGGGTCAAGAACCACAGCTTCGAGATCCTCGAAAGCTACGCGAACCAGCCGCCGGCCGACACAGCCGCCGTCTGTGATCTGATCCAGAACCCGAACGACAACCAGCAATACGTCATCCAATAAGCGGCGGACCAGCGTCTCCCGGAATGCGGCCCATCCGCATCCGGGACCTCGGACGGGATAGAACCAGTGGATTATTTTCTTGTTGTGCTGCTCCAGATCGTTGGAGCGGTCGGCAATCTTGCGCTCATCAGCGTGGGACTTGCCGTCATCTTCGGCATGATGCGGGTGATCAATCTCGCCCATGGCGAGTTCATCATGCTCGGTGGTTTCACCGCCATCTTCAGCGCCCAGTCGGGCATCAATATCTGGATAGCCATGCTGGTGGTCGCCCCGCTTAGCGTGGCGACCCTGGGTGTCGTGGTCGAACGGCTGATCATGCGACGGCTATATGGCCGTCTGGTCGACACGATGCTGGCGAGCTGGGGGCTGAGCCTTCTGCTGATCGGCCTTGCGACAACATTCTTCGGCAACCGTGTGGTCGGCATCGCCGCGCCGGTCGGCAGTTTCCGCATCGGGGACTATAGCCTCGGCGCCTATGATTTCGTGCTGACCGCTGTCGCAGTTCTTGTCTTTGCCGGCGGCTATGTGCTGCTGCGCTTCACGTCCGCTGGCCTTGTCGCCAGGGCGACGATGCAGAACCGTGAAATGGCGTCCTCGCTCGGCATCGAACCATCGCGAGTCTATGCCGTGACCTTCGCGGTCGGTGCGGGCCTCAGCGGCCTTGCCGGCGGCCTGCTTGCCCCGATTTCCGGGGTGCTGCCGACCATGGGCGTTGCCTATGTCGCCAAGGCCTTCATCACGGTGATCACCGGGGGCGCAAGCGTCATCACCGGCACGGCGCTCAGCGCGGTGCTGCTCGGCGGCATCAACACCGTCTCCACCTGCCTGACGACGCCGGTGATTGGCGATGTCGCGCTGCTTCTCGCCGCCACCATTTTCCTCCGCATCCTGCCGACCGGCATCACCGGACGCATCTTCAAGGGGGCACCATGACCTTTCCGGCCCTTTTCCGCGCCAGCAGCACGCATGTCGCTTTCGCAGCGATCGTCACGATTGCCGCCATCCTCATCCTGCCGGCGACCGCACCGCTCTACACGCTGATCAATATCACGCTCTACATGTCGATGGGTGTCTTTGCCCTCAGCCTCGCACTGCTCTGGGGCTATGGCGGCATCCTCTGCTTCGGCCAGTCGGCCTTCTTCGGCCTTGGCGCCTATGCCTATGCGATCGCCGCCCTTAATTTCGGCGACACGACACTGGCGGCTGTCTTTGCCATTCTGGTACCAGCGCTGTTTGCCGCAGGCCTTGGCTATTTCCTGTTCTACGGCCGCCTCAGCGACGTCTATCTCGGCGTCATAACGCTGACCGTCACCCTCATCCTGTTCAAGCTGATCAACAGCACCGGCGGCGATGCCTGGCGGATCGGCATTGCCCGGATCGGCGGCTTCAACGGCATTCCCAACACGCCACTGTTGGCGCTGCCCATCACCAGGATACCGCTCTCCCCCGCACAGATGTTCATGTTCGCCAGCGGCGCCCTGTTTTTCACCTACGCGCTGTGCAAGGGCCTGATCGCCACGCCCTTCGGCCGCGCCGTCATCGCGGTCCGGGAAAACGAGATGCGGGCGGAACTGCTCGGCTACAATGCCCGTCGCCTCAAGCTCGCCGTCTTCGTCATCTCTGCGGCCATTGCCGGCCTCGCAGGCCTGCTGTTTGCCAACTCGGTCTTCGTCAGCCCGACCATGTTTAGCCTCTCCATGGCGGCGCAGGTCCTGATCTGGGTCGTCGTCGGTGGGCTCGGCACACTGTTCGGCCCGGTCGCCGCCTGTATTGCCCTGCAGACCGCCACCGTGGCGCTTGGCAAGCTCGGGCTGATCGATCCCAATATCGTGCTGGGCGTGGTGCTGATCATCTTTGTCGTCTTCGTGCCCGGCGGCATCCAGCCGGCTTTGACGAGCCTTACCCGGCGTCTCTTCGATGCGGATCGCATTCCTGCAACCTTCCCAGCCGAGGAGGCGGCACAATGAGCGACTATCTTCTCGAGGCGCAGGATGTCGCCATGCATTTCGGTGGCGTGAAGGCGCTCGACGGCGTTGATTTTCGCCTGAAGAAGGGCGAGCTGCGCTGCCTGCTCGGCCCCAACGGCGCTGGCAAGACGACCTTCTTCCGCTGCCTCACCGGCACCAACAAGCCGACCCGCGGTCAGATCCTGTTCAAGGGTCACGACATCGCCGGCCAGGAAAGGCATGACATTGCCCGGGCCGGCATGGGGGTGAAGACACAGGTGCCAAGCCTTTTTGACGGCCTGACCGCGCATGAGAATCTCTGGCTTGCACTGAGGACCGTCAAGAACCGGGCAAACCGTGAGGAAAAAATTGCCGATGTCATGGAGCGCGTCGGCATTTCGGCGCTGCGCGACGGCCTGCTTGGCCGCATGGCCCATGGCCAGCGTCAGTTGGTGGAGCTTGCCATGGTCGTGGCCAGCGATCCGGATCTTGTGCTGCTCGACGAACCGGCAGCCGGCATGACCGACAAGGAGGTCGAGCGGCTTGCCTCGATCATCCGGGACCTGAACCGGACGCATACCGTGGTGGTGGTCGAGCACGACATGCACTTCATCCGCATGATCGCCGATCAGGTCACCGTTTTCCACCAGGGCCGAATTCTCACCGAAGGCCATGTCGAACAGATCCTCGCCGACCAGACCGTGCGGGATGTCTATCTGGGGAAAAGCTATGTCGCGTGAACTTCTGGCCACGAAGGATCTTCGCTCGGGCTATGGCCGAATCCCAATCTTGTTCGGCATCGACCTGTCGATTGCCGAAGGGGAATTCGTCGGCATTCTCGGCCATAACGGCATGGGCAAGTCGACGCTGCTACGCACGCTGATGGGCCATATTCCGGCAACCGCGGGGACCGTCACGTTCAATGGCCAGGACATTGGCCGCGCCTCCGCCGCCGCCCGCGCCCGCGCCGGTATCGGCTACGTGCCGCAGGGCCGGCAGATCTTTCCGGCGATGTCGGTCATCGACAATCTGCGCGTCGGCGCCGCCCACAAGAGCCAAAAGGACGCCATGGCAATCATCGAGCAGGTGATCGAGGAACTGCCGCGCCTGAAGCCGGTCCTGACACGCTCCGGCGGTGTGCTGTCGGGTGGCGAACAGCAGATCCTGGCGCTAGCCCGCTGCCTCTGCGCCGAGCCGAAGCTGATCCTGCTCGACGAACCGACCGAGGGCATCCAGCCGTCCATCATCGAGGAGATGAAGGACACGCTGAAGGCGCTCGCCACGGCCCGCAATCTCTCGATCCTGCTGGTAGAGCAGAACCTCCAGTTCATCAGTGATCTCTCCTCTCGCGTGCTTGTCATCAAGCGCGGCCAGCTCTCCGGCGAGATCGATCCGGCCCGACTGCACGACGCCGACCTGACGGGAGAATTCCTGCCCGTCTGATCCCATTCCTCCGTCCGACCCTATTCCGAACTCATCCAACGAGGTCACCATGATTACGATCACTGCCATTATCCGCGTCCGCCAGGGTTATGAACAGACCATGGCCCAGGCCCTGCTCGAGGTTGCCGAACATGTGCGTGCCAACGAGCCTGATACGATCGGCTTCCACATTTCGCAGGATGCCGCCGATCCTTGCCTGTTTGGCACCTATGAGCGCTTCACCGATCGCGAGGCAATGGACAAGCACAACGGTTCCGAGGTCGTCGCGCGTTTCTTCGGCATCGCAAAGCCCATCCTGGACGGCGACGTAATCCTGATCACCGCCAATGAGATTTCCGCCAAGGCTTGAAGGCCAGGCAAGAGAGAGGAAAGTTCCGACATGAACGCACCTGTGACCCTCAAGCGCCTCGGCGCCGATGCGGCTCGATTTGTGGCCAAGGAAAAGAAGCTGTTCATCGATGGCCAGTGGGTAGCGGCGCTCGGTGGCAACACCATCGAGGTCATTGACCCGGCCACGGGTCAGGTCTTCGACCGTGTGCCAGACGGTAGCGCAGCAGATATCGACCGCGCCGTCGCTGCCGCGCGCCGCGCCTTTGATGATGGTCCATGGTCGACCATGTCTCCGAGCGAACGCGGCAAGCTGGTCTGGCGTCTCGGCGACCTCGTCGAGAAGTATGCCGACGAACTGGCGGAACTCGAAGCGCTCGACAACGGCAAGCCGGTGACCGACGCCCGCAACGGCGACGTCGCCTTTTCCTATGAACTGCTGCGCTACATGGCCGGCTGGAGCACGAAGATCTGCGGCCAGACCATCCCGCTTTCCGGCGGCGCGCCCTTCCATGCCTATACGCTGCGTGAACCGGTCGGCGTCTGCGGCCAGATCGTGCCGTGGAACTTCTCCTTCATGATGGCGGTCTGGAAAGTGGCGCCGGCGCTGGCCGCCGGATGCACCATCGTCCTGAAGCCGGCCGAGCAGACACCGCTGACTGCCCTGCGTCTTGCCGAACTGGTCGAGGAAGCAGGTTTTCCGGCGGGCGTCTTCAATGTCGTGACCGGCTACGGCGAAACGGCGGGTGCTGCGCTTGCCGCCCATCCGGATGTCGATAAGGTCGCCTTCACCGGTTCCACCGAGGTCGGCAAGAAGATCCTCGATGCAGCCAAGGGCAATCTCAAGAAGGTCTCGCTGGAACTCGGCGGCAAGTCGCCGATGATCGTCTTTGCCGATGCCGATCCGGACGTCGCGATCCCGGCGATTGCCTATGGCATCTTCTACAACATGGGCCAAACCTGCACCGCCGGTACGCGCCTCTATGTGCACAAGGACATTTCCGAGACCATCCTTACTGGCTTGAAAGCCTTTGCCGAATCCATGCCAATCGGCGTCGGCCTCGACCCCAAGACCCAGATCGGGCCGTTGGTCTCTCAGGAGCAGTTCGAACGGGTCAGCGCCTATGTGCAGGCAGGCCTCGACGACGGCGCAAAGCTCTATTGCGGCGGCAAGCGCACGGGGACGGAAGGCTATTTCCTCGAGCCGACCATTCTGACCGAAACCACACCGGATATGTCGGTGGTCAACGAAGAGATCTTCGGACCGGTCCTCGTCGTCGCCACCTTCGACGACGACGACGGTATCGACGCGATCGTCAGGCAAGCGAACAACTCTATCTATGGCCTAGCCGGCAGCGTGTTTACCCGCGACGTCAGCCGCGCCCACAAGGTGGCGAAGAAGCTGAAGGCCGGCACGATCGGCGTCAACACCCACCATGTGATCGATCCGGCCCTGCCCTTCGGCGGTTTCAATCAGTCCGGCTGGGGCCGTGAACAGGGCTACGAGGCGATCCTTCTCTATACCGAAGTGAAATCGGTGGGCATCGCCCTCTGACTGTGAAGAGCACTGCGGCGGCCATCGCCGCCGCAGTCTGACCATGGCCCGCAAATCGGGCGCAAGACGAAAGAAATGGTGACATGCAAAATCTGACGATCAATGGTGACCGCCTTTGGCAGACCATCATGGAGACGGCTGCCATCGGCGCGACCCTGGATGGCGGCGTGCGCCGCCTAACGCTCTCGCAGGAGGACAAGCAGGTACGTGACTGGTTCCGCGCGCAATGCGAGGCGCTCGGTTGCAGCGTTACCATCGACTCCGTCGGCAACATCTTTGCGCTTCGCCCAGGCCGCAAGGCCGATGCCCTGCCGGTGGCGATCGGCAGCCATCTCGACACCCAGCCGACCGGTGGAAAATTCGACGGCATCCTCGGCGTTCTCGCCGGCCTCGAGGTGTTCAGAACGCTGCATGAAGCCGGCCACGAGACGGAACAGCCGCTGATGCTGGTGAACTGGACCAATGAGGAAGGCAATCGATTTTCGCCCGCCATGCTCGGCTCCGGCGTCCATGCCGGCGTCTTCGACCAGGCCTTCGCCGACAGCCGCACCGATATCGACGGCGTTTCTTTTGCAGACGCGATCGACGCGATTGGCTATCGCGGTCAAACCCCGATCGGCGAAACTCGCTTTGCAGCCATGTTCGAGCTGCATATCGAACAGGGTCCGATTCTGGAGCGGGAAGATATCGACATCGGCATTGTGACCGGCGTGCAGGCGATGCGATGGTATGATCTTCGTATTACGGGCCAAGAAGCCCATGCGGGTTCGACGCCAATGGACATGCGGCAGGATGCGCTTGGCGATGCGGCCACCATCCTCCTTGCGGCGCAGGAAATAGCCCGCAAGCTTGGCGGGCTGGCTACGACGGGGCAATTGGCCATTGCGTCACCGTCGCGCAATGTCATTCCCGGAAATGTGACGCTCAGTCTCGACTTGCGGCATGAGCACGACAAAGAGCTCGATCGCCTTGAAACCGAGGTAGTAGATTTCATCAAGAAACGCTGCGGCGATCGGGCAGAGCTTGTGACCATCTGGAACAGCCCAGCCGTTCGGTTCGATCCCTCCTGCCTCGACGCCATCAGAGCCGGAGCACGGCAGACAGACACCGGTACCCGCGATATCGTATCCGGCGCGGGCCATGATTCAGTCAACGTGTCCAAGGTCGCGCCCACAGCCATGATATTCATTGCCTGCAAGGATGGGCTTAGCCACAATCCGGCAGAAAGCGCCAGCAAGAGCGATTGTGCCAAGGGAGCCCAGGTCCTGCTTAATGCGATCTTGCTGCAAGCCGGGGATGGTATGCAACTCAAGCGCTAATGTGAAATATCAACTGACGAACTATCATCAGAAATGCTCTTCGGGCGGGCACGCCGGTGAAAGCCATCAGTTCGGATGTGCCAACCCGATCCCTTCCGCTTCGTGTCGCTTCACTGGCATTTCCACGTCCTTCTTCGGCTCGCAAGTTAAACTTCAAACGGCTTTTTTAGAACGCAGACCAACTGACCTTGCCTTCTCAAACATCACTCGTACGACAAGAAAAATCCTCGCAACGCCTCCAACAGTGCTGCCGGTTGCTCCTCGGCTGGATAATGGCCGCAATCAGGAATGATGACGGATTCGACATTCGTCGCGACTGACCGCAATTCGTTCTCTACCATCGGACCACAGGCCAATGCGCCAGAGAACGCGAGAACGGGCACCGTGATTTTGTTCTCCTTCCGGCGGCGATATTGCGGGATCGACTGATCGATCGCCCGGTAATAGTCGAAGCTCGCCTTCAAGGCTCCCGGAACCCGACGCATCGTCTCGATGTAGAATTCTTTGCCATATGCCGGGAAGTTCGCGACCGAACCCGCCTTGGTGTCGAACTGGTATCCAAAGTAGAGGTCTTCCCTTCCTTCCACCAGGCGCTCGTTGACGCCTAGCGCTCGGTTGAAGTTGAAGTGCCACAGGAAGTCGCTGACCCAGCGGTCGTCGCTGAGCAACGGTGGGGACTGCGAAAGACCTGGAACGATGGCCTCGCCGAGAGCGGTGCGCTCGATGCGATCAGGGCGGTCGGCCGCCATCACATATCCGATCCAGAGACCGATATCGTGGCCGACCATCGAGAACTTCTCGTGGCCGAGGGCATCCATCAGAGCGAACATGTCTGCGGAGAGAGTATCCGCGTCATACCCGTCGGACGGTTTCTCCGACAACCCTACCCCGCGTGGATCGACGGCGATCACCGTGAAGTCACGGCTGAGGGGGAGCATCAGATACCGCCAGGCGAACCAATTCTCCGGCCAGCCGCCAAGAAGAAGGAGCGCCGGCCCCTTTCCCCCGATCACGGCATGCAATCCTAATCCATTCGCATCAACCCGATAGCTGTGAAAGACATCGCGAAATCCCTCGGGTAGCTTCGGTACGCCTGTCACCGAGCCAAATCCATAAATGGGTGTCTTTACCGTCATATCAGTTCTCTTTCCGCTTTTGTCGCAAGCGAAACCCCACGACCGTGCGGTCGTGCCAAGGATCCGATGCTGTTGTGGAGGATGCGGAGGCCCGATCGCGCGCCTCCCTGTTTGTTAAAGGAACTCGGTCCGGTACTTCGATGCGAGCGATGTCATCAGGCTTTTCTTCTCGACCTGCCTTGCGGCATCCGGCTTCGGCGCCGGGGAATTGCGGTCTGGGATCCGATCCGCGATCGAAAGGAAGAACTCTTCTTGTCCGGCCGGAGTACACATGCATAGCATGTGGGCCACCTTGCCAGAGCGATTGGCAAACTGATGCGGTGCGTTGGCCGGAACATTCACGGACGCGGGAGCGCGGATGGTCTGCATCTGACCACGGAACGTGAATTCCAGTTCCCCCTCAAGCAGGGTGAACATCTCCTCGAATTCGTGTCGGTGCTGCGGCGGTCCACCACCATCCGGAACCAGCATGTCGATCAGGCAGTAGCGCCCCTCGGTCTGGTCGCCGGAGATGAGGATCGTGTAGACGTTTCCCGCCTGGGAGATGTGCGCTAGTGCCGGATCGTCCGGCAAGGCGACGGTGAGATTACGGTTCAGGTCATCCGCTGGAAGTGGCTGATCAGGAGAGATCATCTTTATCGAGTGGTCGGTCATGGATTTCATCCCGTTGTTTCACTCATGAATCTATGCTGGACCTGACAAACCGCAAGATTCGAAAAATGTGGCCTTTGCGTTACGAAAATGAAACAACACGCCTATTCATGCCCTTCTTGCGCAATCCCTCGGCAGCCTAGAAGAACCCTCCCCCGGCGGTCGGCTTTATCCTGCCAACGGCCCTTTCGGCGCCTTCGTGACGAATGCAAGGATGATGAGTGCCCCGACTGCGCAGAAGAAGGTCAGCCAGAATGCGTCGATGTAGGAGAGGACATTTGCCTGCTTCTGCACCTGCTGCGCCAGCACCGCCGTCGCCCTGCTCTGCGCGACAGCAGAGCCTGCGCCAGCCATCTTGTTGGCGAGCGCAGATATAGCCGCGACCGAAGCCTCCGAACCGCGTACCAGATTGATGCCTGTCAGATACGAATGGAGCTGTTCGCCCTTCCGGAGATAGGTCGTCATCAGCGCCTGGGCCGTCTGGGTGCCGAGAAGCCGGATGACCTGGATATAGGCGGCGACGGCGATTGCTTTCTTGGGATCTCCGTTGGCCACCGTCAGGATGATGATCGGCAGGAAGGTCAGGATGTGGCCCGCCCCCTGGAGAACAGTCATCGTCCGAAAGCTGTCGCCATTCCAGTCTGGTGACAAGCCTGTGCCGATCAGGGCTGCGCCTGCGAAGCAGCAGAGGCCAATGAACAGAAGGTATCGACCGTCGGTCCTGTGCATTGCCCAGACCGCAATCGGGGTCATCAGCATCAGGGGAATGCAGACCCACGCCACCAGCGTGGCCCCAATCTGTTCGGGACGAAGACCCGCCACCGCCGTCAGATAATTCGGCACGAGCGCCGAATTCGACATGCTGCTCATCAGGTAAAGCAGCGCTATCGACAGCAGCAGCACGACATTGCGCGCACCGATCGCCCCGATGCTTGCCCATGGATGTTCGACAAGCATTTCATTGACGAAGAAGGCAGCGATCAGCAGCAGTCCGCCCGCGCCGGCGGAAACGATCAGGCCATTTTCGAACCAATCGAGACGATTTCCCTGGTCGACTGCGACGAACAGCAACGCCATCCCGACCCCGAGGAAAAGCATGCCGCCCCAGTCTGCGCGACGGAGGAGATCCATGTTCACATTCTCGCGCGGCGCGCCCTTGAATGCGAGGTAGGCGAGCAGCGGCGCGAGCACGACGTCCTGCCAGTAGAGATACTGCCAACCGAAGTGCTGGACATAGAAGTCGAGCAGAGCCGTGCCGGAGTTGACCGTGAACGCGCCACGGAAGGCATAGATGGCGATCGCGGATATCCACCATTTGATGGGAAGGTTCCGGAAGATGATCATCAGGGTTGCCGGAACGAAGATTCCCAGGAGGGCTCCGTGAACGATATGAAGCCCTGCGAGGACAGTGAAGTCACGGGTGAACGGGATCAGACAAGAGATGACTGCGTAGATCAGGGCGGGCAAGACCATGACGCGTCGGATTCCGAACACGGCCGCCAACCATGCGACGGCCGGGGCGAACACGATCTGAGGAGCGGTCGCGAGGGTGCTCAACCACGCCCCCTCGTCAAAGCCGAGGCCAAACGCGCCGCGGAGGTCAACCAGTCCGATCCCGAACAGACGGCTGTGGAATCCGACCATGAAGGGCCCGAGCAGCACTGCGCAGACAGCCAGGATCGGGTGATGGGTTTCCCGTTCCGTGCTTTGGGACGGAAGCGCAAGGTTGAGACTGTCGACCATCAACCTAGCGTCCTTCCGACGCAACCGAGACCGACACTTCCGCGGACATTCCCGAGCGCAGGCGCTCCAGAGACGGCGAGGCTTCGAAGTCGATTCTGACAGGAACGCGCTGGACGACCTTTGTGAAGTTGCCCGTGGCGTTGTCAGCCGGCAGCAAGGCGAACTGCGAACCCGATGCAGGTGAAAGACGGCTGACATGTCCTTTGAACGTCACCCCCGGAACAGCATCGACCGAAACATCGACAGCTTGGCCTTCCTTCATCCTGGCAAGCTGTGTCTCCTTGAAATTCGCTATCATGTAGACATCCGGGAGCGGGACGATGGAGATCGTGTTGGTTCCAACTGTTACATAGTCGCCCACATGCACCTGGCGCTCGCTGACCACGCCGTCAAAGGGAGCGACGATCCTCGTGTACGAGACAGACAGATCAGCCGCCTTGAGGGCAGCACGCGCAGCCGCGACGTTTGCCGCAAGCTGCTCCGTCTGTCCGTCGATGTATTCGAGCTGTGCCTTCGCCGAAGCAACCGAGGCCTCCACAGCCAGCGCGGTTGCCGCAGTCGACTTCACCTGCGCAAGCGCCTGCTCGTTCCTCTGCTGGGTTCCCACGCCCTTTTCAGCCAGGGTCGTCTGACGGTCCGCTTCCGATTTCGCCAGTTCGGCGTTCGAATTCGCCACGGCGGCCTGCGCCTCGGCCTGACGAATGGCCGCCCGCTGAAGGATCTTCTGGTTGTCGAGATTGTGTAGCTGCGCGATGGCGGCATCCAGGGCCGCCTTGGCCTGAGCCTGCCTGGCAAGATAATCCGACCCGTCGATCTCGACGAGGACATCGCCGGCCTTCACCTTGTCGAAATCACCGATGTTGACGGCGCTTATGTTTCCCGAAACGCGGGCTCCCAGGCGGCTGAATTCGGAGCGGATGTAGGCGTTGTCCGTTGTCTGGACATCGGCTCCGGCCATCCACCTGTCCCATCGCTGGGAACTCACCCCCACCAGGACGCAAACCGCCGCCACCACCGCCAGAGGAACGAGGAGCTTTGTGTAGTCGCGGACTGGTTTCGATGCCGCCGCCTCCTGGGGCTGGACGGCTACAAGTTCTGGGGTTTTGGCGGGTGGCTGCTGGAGCATGGTTCTATCCTTTTCTAAAGACAGAAAGCACGTTTCTATATATCATTTCCAATAGCTTCTTTATTGCCAGTAATCATCTGGAGTGATTGAATATGGATCTGTCAATTCAGAGACAGCCCGGTATCGAGCTGCGGCACTTCCGCTACTTCATCGCCGTCGCTGAAGAACTCCATTTCGGACGGGCCGCCGCGAGACTGAACATCGTCCAGCCTGCGCTGACCGCACAGATCAAGTCCCTGGAAGGCATGTTCGGCGTCGAGTTGCTCGAGCGGACCAAACGTCGCGTGGAACTGACCGAGGCCGGCCGCGAATTTCTCCGGGAAAGCTATGCCGCCCTGGCACAGGTCGGGACGGCGATCGAAACGGTAAGGGACTTCGCGCGTGGAGCAACTGGGACTCTCCGTCTCGGCTACGGAGCCAATGCAGCGATCGCAGGCCTGATTTCGGAGTCGATCAGGCGGTTCCGGTCTCAATGGCCCCGAGTGAACGTCACGCTGAAGGAGATGCCCAGCAGCGAGGTATCCGAAGCCCTTCTTCGAAACGAGATCGACGTCGGATATGCCGCCACCGCAGGGTTGGTTGCCAGCGGCGTTACATCGAAGTCGGTCGGGTCATGGCCGTGGTATCTGGCCGTCGCCGACACGCATCCTCTGGCAAAGGCGGGGAAGGCGAGGATCGCCGATGTTGCGGGTGAGAGCCTGGCTGTCTACGCGGAGCCGGATGGCAGATCGAACATCGGCGGCGTGCTGGCATCCCTGCCTGGGATGTCTCCTCAGCACGTCTACAGAACCAGCCACATCATGAGCCTGATGACCTACGTGTCGTCCGGGCTTGGCGTGTCGTTCGTGCCATCGCCTCTCAAATCGCTCAATTTCAAGGGTGTCGCCTATCTCGACGTCAGTGATCCAATGCCACTCATGGAAATGAAGCTCCTCTGGCGGTCAGACAACGCCAGCGCACCCACGCTGAACTACATTCGCAGTCTCGACACGCAAGCTGCCGAAAAATGACGCAGGCATGATTGATGAAGACCCGGCCGATCTAGCTCAGCCGGGTCTTCATTCGTGTCAGGCGACTTCTATCGTCTGGAGTGTTGGGTAGTCCGTGTAGCCTTTGTCTCCGCCCCCGTAGAACGTGGCCTTGTCCGGCTCGTTCAACGGCGCACCCTGCCGGAATCTTTCCGGCAGGTCCGGTGTCGCGAGGAACGCAGCACCGAAGACTGTGGCATCGGCTCGTCCGCCGACGAGTGCGCTTTCTGCGGAAGCCTGATCCAGGCCGCCACCCATCAGATAGGCCCCGTTGAAACGTGGCTTCAGGAGAGCGTGGTAGTCGATCGGCGCACCGAACAGTGCGACATGAAGGTAGGCGAGATCAAAGGCGTTCAGCTTCTCGACCAGTTCCCAGTATGTCGCCTGCGGATTCTCATAGACGATTCCGTTGAAGTTCATCTCCGGCGAAATCTTGATGCCCACGCGGTCACCACCGACTTCCTCGACCATGGCACCTAGTACCTCGAGGATGAAGCGGGCACGGTTGGCCGTTGAGCCACCGTACTCGTCCTCGCGCTTGTTGCTGCCCGATGCCAGAAACTGTTCCGGCAGATAGCCTGATGCTCCATGAAGCTCGACGCCGTCGAATCCTGCTTCAATGGCGCGACGGCTCGCTTGCCGGTAGTCCTCGACGACCTGCTTGATTTCCGCGACGGTCAGTTCATGCGGGGTAACGAAATCCTGCTGGCCCGATGTCGTCCAGGTCTGCCCCGGAGGCTGAATCGCAGACGGAGCGACGGGAAGCGTGCCGCCGGGCTGAAGTGACGGATGCGATACGCGGCCACAATGCATGACCTGCATGAAGATACGGGAGCCGCGGGAATGCACCGCATCGGTGACACGCTTCCAAGCCTCGACCTGCGCATCGGTTCGGATGCCGGGCGTGTGAACATAGCCCTTGCCCTGCGCGGAAGGATAAACGCCTTCACTGATGATCAGTCCGGCGCCCGCCCTCTGGTCGTAATATGTCGTGACGCTGTCATAAGGCACGCCGTCGTCGTCGTTCGCACGCGAACGTGTCATCGGGGCCATGACGAGGCGGTTGGAGAGTTCGTAGCGTCCGACGCGGACCGGGGTGAAGAGCTTGCTCATGTGGGACAGTTCCTTGATGCGTGTACTGCCTCTACAAATGACTGCTTCACACAACGATATAAAGTGCCTAATGTGGAAATGATTGATCCATATTTGAGGCAATGATTTGGAACTTCTGAACGATATGGCGCTGTTCGTCGAAGTGGTGAAAGCGAAGAGCTTCCGCGGGGCAGCCGAGATCATAAAGGTCCCCAACTCGACGCTCTCACGCCGCATTAGCGCGCTGGAAAAGGCGATCGGCCTGCGTCTGCTCCACAGGACAACGCGCCGCATCGAGCTGACTGAGGCAGGCCAGATCTACTTCGAGCGCTGCAAGCGAATTGTCGATGAGGCGCGCCTTGCACACGAGCAACTGGGCGACATGCTGGATCAGCCAAGTGGCACCCTCAGGGTGTCCCTGCCGGTCGATTTCGCCAACACCTACCTCGCGCCTCTCATCGCCGAATTTGCTGAGCTCTATCCGGGGATCGACTTCGATTTCGATCTGACGCCCAGAAGAGTGGATCTGGTGGCGGAGCCTTTCGATGTTGCTATCCGGATCGGAGAACCGGAACCGTCGCACATGATCGCCCGGCCGCTGGCCAAGCTCTCGCCGCACCTCTTCGCATCGCCGCGATACCTCGGGCGGCGCGGCGAACCGCAGCATCCGTCCGAGCTGGTCGACCACCAATGCCTTTACATGCTGAAGGCGAAGGTGTGGAGCCTGACCGATGGATCCGAAGTCGTGGACACCGCCATCGATGGTCGCTTCCGACTCAACAGCGTTGGCATGATACGCAGGCTCGCCACCCTCGACATGGGTATCGCAATGCTCCCGGACGAGATCGTTGCCGAGGAGTTGGCGGACAACAGGCTGAAGCGGGTGCTCCCCGGCTGGTGCGGCGCTCCCAACCCGGTCTATGCAATCACAGAGACAAGGCTCCTGCCGGCTAAGACGCAAAGATTCATCGAGTTCCTGAAGGCGCGACTGAAATAGGATTCGCCCCGTTCGTCACATGCAACGAACGGGGCGAATGGACAGCGGTGTAATGTTCAGTTGCGGACGTTGCCGCCGTCAGCCGCGATCGTCTGACCAGTGACGAAGGACGAATCCTTGGAGCACAGGAATGAGATCACACCGACGATGTCAGATGGCTCGATGACCCGCGGGATCGCTTGGACCTTGGGGAGGTAGTCGAAGATCTCCTCGTTCTCGCCGCGCATGCTCTTGGTGTTGGTCAATCCGGGTGCAATGACATTCACGGTGATGCCGGAGGCGCCGACTTCGCCGGCGAGAGCACGCGTGAAGCCGATAACCCCGCCCTTGCTGGCGACGTAGGAGGTCATCTGAGTGGTGTTCAGCCAGAATGTCGTGCTGGCGACGTTGACGATGCGGCCGTAGCCTCGCTCGATCATCCCGGGAACGAAGGCCTTGCACATCAGGAACGGGCCGTCGAGGTTCACGCTGATGACCTTGCGCCAGAGATCGTAGTCGGTTTCGGCGAATGGCTTCCAAGGATAGATGCCGGCGTTGTTCACAAGCGCGGTGACGGGTGGCAGCGCCTTCTCGACTTCGGCTGCGAATTCGGCGGTCGATGCCGGTGACGTGACATCGACTTTCGCCGAGAAGAACTTGCGTCCGGCCGCCTCGACGATGGCCCTGGTCTCGGATGCATCGCCCACGTCGGCGACCGCAATGTCGAACCCGTCGGCGGCAAGGCGTTGGGCGTAGGCCTGTCCGATGCCGGTGGCGGCTCCGGTGATGACGGCTGTTCCTTTGGACATGATGGTACTCCAGTTCCTTTATTGCGTGGCAGGACATCACCGCATACGACGGCATCGGCATGGGCAGTCGAGTGCCATTTTATCGAAAGAGCGTTTGGTGCGGGTGCGGTATAAAATCCCAACCTTGGGAATGACTGCTCCAATGATGGAGCAGTCATTGGAGCAGTCTCAGCCGCTCATAGTGCCGTCGCGCGAGTAGGCGGCGTTGCGATCCACCAAGAAGACCACGACATCGGATGCCACGTTTGCGGCGACCTCGAACTGCGGCTCACTATCGCCGACCATGAGCGCGGTGTATTTTTCGATGTCCTGCTCGCCTGCGGAGATATTCCCTTCGAAGACGTAGAACCAGCGGTCGAATCCGTCCTTGGCAGGAAGGCTGACAGTCTCCCCTGCCGCCAGATGCCTATCGTAGAGATAGACCTGCTGGCGGACGAAGGTCGGTGCATCCGACCCCACGGGGCCTGTCAGCAGTCGCCATTGCCCGTTGCGCTCCGCTTCCGTGAGTTCGACGAACTGGACCTCGGGCTTCATATCGGCCGTTTCCGGACGAACGAAGATCTGCAGCATTTCGATCCGGTCGCGACCGACCACCTCCTCCTCATGCGAGAAGCCATAGCCTGCATTCATCACCATCAGGCGGTCGGACGATAGGACCTCGCTGTGCCCGGCCGAGTCGGTGTGCTTCATCTGGCCTGCACGCATGTAGCTGATGATCTCGTCGTTGCGATGCTCGTGCATCCTCACCACCAGCCCCGGCTGGAGCTTGGCATGGTCGATGGTACCGAGACCGCCGAAGCCCGGGTCGTTCCGCCCCAAGGTGATGCCGGGACGGATGCGGCGAAGTTGGAATGGCCCATGCGCCCGCTGCTGATGGGTCTCGGGTGGAACCATCCCTGTCCCGATGGCGGGAGTTGCGTGAATGTTCATGTCTTTCTCCTTCATGCTGCGGGCGCGGCGGGGATCAGGCGCCGATCGGCGGAAGGACTTCCGTGAACAGCAACTGGATCAGCTTCTGGCCGTTTTCCGTGCCCCAGTTCTGGGCAAGCTCGGCGATCATGGTGTTGGTGGCGGTCAGGATCACGCCGGCGTCCTGCATCCGGCGGCGGGACATGTCTTCCGAGAGCTCGTAGGGCGAGCCCGAAGCATCCATCACGGCCTGTACATTGTAACCTTCGCCGACCGCATCGATCGCCGGGAACACGAGGCACACGTCGGTGGTGACACCTGCCATGATCAGGTTCTTGCGGCCCGTGGCTTCGACGGCTGCCTTGAAGTTGGCGTCTGTCCAGGCGTTGACGATGCCCTCGCGCTTCACGCGATTTGCGAAAGCTTCGGGAAGGATTTCTTCCAGTTCCGGGAGAAGCGGGCCCTGCAGGCGCTCTTCCTGGCTGGAGGTCAGAACGGTGGGGATACCGAGGATCTTTGCTGCCTTGGCGAGAGCCAGCGACATGCGCTTGGCCTGCTCGACGTCGATGTTCTTGATGAGCTGCATCGTGCCGACCTGGTGGTCGATCAGGAGGAGTGCGGAATTTTCAGGGGTGAACAGCTTCGACATGACATGATCTCCTTTGGTTTTGAAAGCGTGATTGCTTGACGAAGAAGATATTCTTGAAACATTTCACGCGGGAGACTTGAAAAATGCCAAGCTCGCGTTCCATTTATGAAACATGAAAACATTCGGAGATTTCGACGGCCTAGCGCTGTTCATTCACATTGCCCAGGCTGGCGGCCTCGCAGCAGCCGAGCGCGCCACAGGCATCTCAAAAGCCACGTTGTCTCGACGGCTTTCAGCGCTCGAGGACACGCTGAATGTCCGCCTCGTGAGGCGAACGAAGAAGGGTATCGTGCTCACTGAGCGCGGCCAGCAACTCTACGACAGAAGTCGCGATGCCTTTCTGCTCGCCGAGGAAGCGATCTCCGGCGTTCAGGACGAGAAGGTCGCGTTTTCCGGAACGATCCGCCTCTCCCTGCCTCCTGACATGGCGACGGAGGTGCTTGGGCCCGCACTGATCAAGTTCAAGACGAGCTATCCCGACGTTGTCATCGACATGACCCTTGCCGACCGCCGGGTATCACTGATCGAGGAAGGCTACGATCTTGTCGTGAGGATGGGCTCGCTTGCGGATTCCGGACTGATCTCAAAGAAGATCGCCAGCCTGCCTCGAACACTTGTCGCAAGCCCCGGCTTTCTTGCCGCGCACCCGGAGATCGTCGAGCCGCAGGATCTTAGGGAAATCCCAGCGCTTGCGATCCGCCGCGATCTGGTCGAATGGGATTTGCGGAACCGCGATGGTCTCAAAACCAATGTTACACCCAGGATTGGATTTGCCGCGAACCGGCAGACGATCCTCATCGAGGCCGCAGTGGCAGGACTCGGTGTGGCAAACCTGCCAAACTTCATGATCGAGGCAGAGTTGGCATACGGAACGCTTATCCGCGTATTGCCGGAGTGGGATTCGTCTCCAGTAGAGATGACCGCCCTTTGGCAGAAGGACCGGATTACCGCGCGACTTGTTAAAGCGATCGTCGCTGCGTTCGAAAACGCACTTGCCTGAACAGATATCTTTAGCCCTCTGGCAGCTTTACTTGAAGACGGTCATCGCCTTGAAGGGGCTCGAACCGCTACCCCCACTACTTCCCAGTATTTATCGGATGTAAACGCCGTTCGTGAATCACTCGGGCAGCCTTCGGAGTTGAAAATCTCGAAGCTGGAATCAAATGAGCGCAATTTAATTTAATTTGATGTGCGCACGCATTGAGATGAGGTTGGGAGAACGCGTTTAGCATTCCGCCGACCGGGCAGCACCCAGGCACTTCCCCGCCGCTCTTCCTACCCGCGGCCGTCACCGTTGAGAATGCGCGTGACCGCCGTGCCGTCGAGCGCCTGAGCATCGAACAGCTTTTTGATCAGGGCGTGGAAGATTCGGTAGGAGGGTAAACGACGATCCAGTGAGTTGAAATCCTTCTGGTAGTGGCTGCGAGGTCGAAAGAGATACACATGCCTTACGTTATTATGTTCCACGACGATCCCGGCGTTCTCGAACGAAAAAGGGAACTGCGCGCGGTACACCTTGAGTACGTGAAGAGCAACGCACCTCGTATCATCGCGAGCGGAGGTCTCTTTCCAGATGATGATGATTTTCCGAGCGGGGGCCTTATTATCCTCGATTCCGAAGTGCGGCAGGATGCGGTGGACTACATCGAAAATGACCCCTTCTTCCTGAACGGGATCTTCACGAAATATACAATCGATCGGTGGCGCAAGTTCATTTTCGATCACCAGCCCGTCTCCGCCTGAGCCGGAGGGCAAAGTTGCCCATGCCGCTTCGAAGAGCCGGCGTGGTTCAGGGACGTCCAGGTTCCACACACCTCGCATACGGCAGCCCTGTGCCCGGCATTGCCCCAGGATCGACGTCCCAGCGTCGATCCTCTCGGCGCCACTATCGCTGAAGCGTGGCAATCGAGGCTGTAGTGATAATCCACGATCCGCAGGCTTAGCCTGCCGATGTTCTCGCCCGCATCGCCGACACGCTGTACACTGGCTTGAAAAGTTCCTTCCGTAGAATGGAAGCCTCTCAACCGGCGGCGTCGGGTAGAGCTGAGTGACTCGCAACGTTCATTGCATTCCCCAATATCTGCGGCAACTACTCACTTCTCGCGCCGGACCTTCGTCCTGAAACACATTCTTCCTACGATCAATTGCCCCGTACAGGCGGCTCTTGCGGACGGACACCGCGGCCTCGCAAATTTGCTGCTTTTGCCGCGCCGCCGAAAAAGCGGTTGTCCTTGCCAGGCACCGGACGTACCGCGGGGCCTCGACGAGTACGCGACGTCGCCATCAATCACGATGGACGACGACCGCGACACTCATCCTGCTCTCCGGCTCTCCTCATCAGCCGTATGACTATCGGTTTCAGGGCGTCAGATCACCGTCTGTCAGGATTTGCAGCACCGCCGTCTCATCCATTGCCTGGGCATCGAACAGCGCCTTGGCGAGGGCATGGAAGGTCGGCCCGCGCCTCCTGAGAATTGTCGCCGCCCGGTCGAGTGCCGCTTCCAGTCTTCCATGAACACGAGCCGCCAGTTCGGGTTCACGACCGAACACCTCGCCCGGATCGCGATGGGGACGGTAGAGCAGCGGATGCTCGCTCCCGAAGCCAAGGGTCCGTTCCATATCGAAAACGATCCGCGTGGCCCGCGCCAGATCGCTGTCGTCGGCGCCACCTGAGCCAGCCGAGATGCGCTTGAGCATCAGTTTCTCGGCGGCCCGTCCGGCCATAAGCATGGTCAGCATGTTTTCGTACCAGTCGCGTGTGTCGGTCGCCCAGAGATGGAACCCGACGAGATTGTAACCACCCTGACCGGTGTCGATATTGAGACCACGAACAGGTCCGAGATCGAGGGCATGATGGACGACGGCATGCCCTGCCTCATGGAATGCCCAGCGCCAACGCAGACTATAGGGCGTCGGCGGACGATTGCCGCGGATACCGTCTTCGATATCCTCGAAGCGGATCGAGCGCTTGCCACGACGCGCCTTCAGTCGCGCCTCCCGGACGATGCGCTCGATATCCGCGCCTGTCAGTCCCATCGCCCGCGTTGCCAGACGCCTCAAAATATCATCGACAGAGTTCGCCTGTTGCGCGGCTGCCGGCGTTGTCGTGGTGCTGATTTTGCTCGTCGCGGTCATCGGCTAGCTCCCTTCCGTTCGTCCTCTGCCTCTTCTTTCAGATGGTCGACGATGATCTTCTTCAGCGAGAACCCATCATCGACTTCCGACCGGACATCCGCCTCTGGCTCCTGCATCAGCGACATCACATCGTCGCCGAGATGATGGGCAAGGATTTCCGCGAGCGTCGGCACATCGGGTTTGGGGATTTCGATATGGGTCTCCAGCCGTCCGGACCGCTTGATGGCCTCATCGATATCGCCTGGGCGGTTGGTCGCGCCGACGATGATCAGCCCTTCGCTTTTGACGGCGCCGTCCAGCAATTCGAGCGCCTTGTTGACGACGGCATTCCAGTAGTCGGCATATTCCCTTTCGGCGGGCTGCCGCTTGCCGATGCCGTCGATCTCGTCGATGAACAGGATCGCCGGCGCCATGGCCCGTGCCTCGACAAACGTCTTGTTCATCCGGTCGATCACGTCGTTGAGATGGCCGCCCTGCAGCCAAGTCGAGACGGAGGTGACGACCAGCGGGATCTGCAGGCTGTTGCACAGCGCCCGGGCGAACGTCGTCTTGCCGGTACCGGGCGGACCGGACAGCAGCAGCTTGGTACTCATCTCCGACCAGGCCAGAATGCTGGCACGGTAATCGTCGAGATCGATTTTGAGATCGAGCGCCCAGTCTTTCGCCTTGCCATATCCGGAAAGCGTTTCGACGGTCACGGGCGGCTTGTGGCCGATCTCACCTGCCGTCGGCAAAAGTTCCGGCTGGATGACTTCGGCGCCGGACGGCTTGTCCTTCTTCCAGCGGCCGTTGTTTTCGGTGTCGGACGGCTTCGACTTCTCGTCCGATCCTTGGAGTTTTTCGGTCGAGGTACTGGACGATCCCGATCCGGACGCGTTGTCGCCACCCTCACCGCCATCCGCCTTCTCGAAATCGCTGCGATTGCGTTCGATGAGCATGGCAAGGACATGCAGCACGTCTCGGACATGGCGCCCCGGACGGAAGGCAAGAACGAGATCCTCGACCGACAACCACCGCGCCTCGGAATCCGACGGCAGGCCCAGCGTCTCGATTACCGTGTTCGGATAGAGCACCTCGACCAGATCAGCGACGAACCTCCGATCGAGTTTTCCCGTTTCCAGCGACAGATCGGCGGAGATGCGCAGCAGGGATGGAATGTCCGATTGCTTCTCCGCGACGGCGAGGATCGGAAAGTCGCGGGACAGCGCACTGATCATCCGCCGGCGCAGGGCATTGCCGGTGACGCGATGCACGCCGGCGCCCGAGAATGTCATAAGACGCCTGCGTGTCTCTCCTTCCACGACGTCGAAGTAATCGTCGTTGAACATGAGGTCCGACTCGACGATTGCGAACGGGCCGCCAGGCACCAGCCGGGATTTTTCAAGGAGCCGAAGCACTTCTCGCTCGAAGCCATCGAGCGGCGCATGGAGGGTGACAACCGGTGTCAAGCGGGTCAGCGCATAAACGATCTCCCGAAGTGAACGCCTTCCACTCTCGGCCGCGCGTGCCAGAACCAGGGTTGCAACGATGTGACTGACCAGTGGCATAGCCGTTGCCCGATCCACAAGACCGACGGCATAGGCACGCCGATCGATAATATTGCCCAGCACTGCGTCTTGCGCGATTGCGCCGCGACGCGCCTGAGGGAGGGCCACGAGTTGCGAGGCGAACGGCGGATGAATGATCCCGGCGGTCATGACACCATCGCCACCAGAGCCGGACGTCGGATTGCTGTTCTCCTTCGGTGGGATAAGCCAATCACCAAAATTCCGCCGGAACCAGGTACCATCACGGATCGGATCGCCGCTCAGCCTTGTCGTGTCGAAAGCCGGACTGTAGCGGCAAAGCAGATGACCATCGACATCGACCATCCTGGCCTCGAGCAGACCATTGCGCAGTGCGACCCGGCGCGCCTCGCGACGGGCAAGATGCCGAAGGCGATGAACAAACAGACGAGCGAGCTTATCCATCAATCCGGCCTCCGGTCTCCGCGGCAATAATTGCCGTTCTGGCGTTCGGCGCCGGATCGCGCGGTCGCGTCCGACCACGCCGCCGCCCATCAATGGGACCCGGTTTCGGGATTGTCGCCAACACACGTTCGCGCGGCGAGCGGCGTGGCCGATGGGCATCAGCGAGAACAGTGACCGTCATCGGCAGGGTCAGTCGCACGGTTCCTGACTGACCAAAATCCCGGTTGCGGTTCCGCAACCAATCGAGCAGCAGGCGGCATGCCGCGTTGCCGCCATCGGCAAGAGCACGCAACCGAAGCATCAGAGTTTCCGGCACAAGGCCGTCAAGCAGAGGACCTTGCCGGACGAAGGCGAATGCCAGGCCGATGAGAACGGCCGGATCGTCGCGACGGCTCACGTCGGAGGGTTCAGCACTGGACATCAGCCTGCTGTGAACGCAGGACGACGCAAGGATATCGGTCGTGATCGGCTCGCAACGGAAGCCGGCCACAGACGGGCTGTGGGCATCGATGGACATGACTGTCTCCTCGCCAGTGCACCTAGGCATCCGGCGTTTTCGGAATGGAAGAAGGGGAAGCGGGCCACGCACTCGGCGCGGCCGCTGTCAGTGCCGGCGAGCTAGCGGCTCGTCAGTGCCGGCGGGGGCGACGGGCAAAGCCAACCCGGATACGGACCGGTTCCGGTTCATCGTCATGATCGTCGAAGCAGCCGAGGTCATAATGACCATCGTCGTCTTCTCGCGGGGCCATCGCCAGCTCTTCCTCATAGCTACGCGCCGAACCGTTCAGCGCGATCAGCGGCTTGCCTGGCATGGGCAATGTAGCGGCCGCATCCGACGCGACCATCACCACGCCGAGGGCCCTGCGGGCTTCGGCCTCGAGAAGCTGCTGCACACGGCGGCCGAAGCGCAGACGCAACTCGGCCATGCAGGCGGCGACACCATCGATTTCCAAGAGGTCGTCGATCTCGGACAGAGCCCAGATGCCGGTGGCATGATCGCTCGGGCGGCTGGCGCCATCGACAATCGCCACCTCAACGGTGTCGACCATCATGCGCTTGTGGTTCTTGTACAGCCAGTCCGGCAGCACCATCGCCGACGCCATCATCTTCAGCTTCAACTCCTCGAGCCGGCTGGTGTCGCCATAGGAGGCGAGCGACCGCTTCAGGTCGAGGATGTAGCCTGTGTGCCGGGCGCGGTTCACAAGGATCAGGTCCGGCGTATAGCTGCCCTTGGCCGGCGCCTCGCAATCGAGTTTGATGCCGTCGAGGCAGGACCAGTCGTTGCCGGAAACGGCTTCGAGCGCCGCCTTGACCAGCGGCAGTTTCAGGGACTGCGTCAAGACGACAACGTTGGGATTGGCTTTCGCCAGCCGCTCGACCGCCTGCTCCAAGAGCTTGCCTTCGCGGAACGAGACGGCACGAACCAGCGAGGCGATATTGACGTAGTGCCCGAGGATCTCGTCCTCGATCGGTTCCCCGTCGGCAATGGCCGCGATAGCGCGATCGGTCAGCAGATCGAGATCGGCCTCGACTTCAGCGAAGCGAACGATATGCGGATGGCGGCGTAGGGCAGCCGGTTCGCTGATACTGCAGGCCCCGAAGCCGAACGAGCGCTGCGAGAACATGGAGGCCGCGGCGGCGGTCGAACGGAAAACTTCCCCGGCGGGGACAGAGAGAGTATGCGTGGTCATAGCCCGATTCCTTTTCCAGAAGGCTGAGGGTCAGGCCCTTGGTAGCGTTGGCGCGCTGCCTTGGGCCGTTTTGTGTCCGGTCTTCCGAACGGCCTTACCCTGGCAGGACCGGGAGCCGGGCTCAAGGACCCCGGAACAAAAAAGAGAACAGGACCGGAACAAGGTTAATGCCGGGCTCACGAGGCCCAAGGCCGATGAATGCTTCTAGCGGCGATGTGGACTGGCAGCGTGTTCCACTTGCCGTTCGAGCACAAAAGAAAGGGCCGCAGCGCGGCCCTTTCGAGTTCGGCGGGAAGGCCGGTCTACCGGCCTTCGAGCAAGCTGCCCTTACGGCGTGACGGCAGGCGCATGTTCAATCTCGGCGACGAAGTCGTCCGCAAGCGGCGGCACCTTGGCAAACGGCTTGCGGTTTCGCGGCACCTCACGGCTGGCCGTCATGAAGCCACCGGTCGCCTCTTCCAGCGCCGCGCCGAACCGCTCGATCCGCTCGTCTGAGTCATCGACTTCACTCGGGACCTCACTCGACACGTCCGAGGCGGCATCCTGCCGGTCGACGACGCTGTCCGCCTCAACAGGGGCCGCCTGTTCGGCAGCCAAGGCTCTTTGCTCGACAAGCGGCCATTTCGGCTTGCGGTCCGTCGAGATCGCCCAGTCGAGGACCGGTACGACCTCATTGCGAAGCCAACCTGGAAGGTCCTTGGACTTCGGCCACACATCGAAGAGCCCAAGCTTCTGCAGCGTTTCATTCACGACCGCCCATTCGCTTTTCTTCGGAAACTGCGTCGAGCGCGGATGACGGCGCAGATCGCTATCGGGCTCCACGAACTGCGCCAGACTTTCCAACTCAAGGCGAGCGACCCGGGCGAGATCTTCAACCTCCCGCGCCAATGCCTCCTTGATCACACGCGGCTTGGCCAGCGCAGCCTCGATCGCCTGGCAGATCGCGGCGACATGGGTGACGAACGCCTTCAATCCCTCGCGGCTCTTGATCGCGATCAGCGCTTTCAGCCCCCCAACACCGCCAAGCTGGAACTGATCGTCCTTTTCCGGCTTGTCGCCGCCCTCCTCGCCGCCAGCCAGAATGGCTTTCACATCGGCGACCTGCAGACGCCCGTTCTCCTCGGCGAAGGCGATGGCCGCCTTGACCTGATCGGTCGTTGCCGAACTCAGATGGAACAGCACCGTCGCCCCGACCGAGAGATCGACCAGATCGTCGCGGTAGGGCGTGAGATTGCGGAACACCGCCGTGTAATTGCGGGCGCTGCGCGGTGCGAGGCCGCAGCGCATCTTCACCCACTTGTCGAACCGGCCGTCGGCCAGCAGGTCCGCGGCCTGGGCCAGATGATCGCCGAGTTCGAAGGTCTGCTCGGTCGTGCGGCGGCCGAGGTCGAAGATATGGGCGGCGCTGGTTTCGAGCTGCTCGCGCAGCGACTGCCCGATGCCATTGTCTTCATAGGAGAAGGCGGTGGTCGCGGTCGTCTTGGTGGTCTTGGTGCGCATGAAAGTCTCCGTGCTACGCATTACTATTTCATCCGATGAATCACTCATCGAATGACACTATGATCGCACCAATATCGCCGCCTTGCAAATTCAAGTAAAAACGAAACATAATATAGCTTCGCGTTAAATCTTTATTTTTGATCGCATATCCGCGAAGAAACTTTCTAATTATCCAAAATTTAACCGATATAAACTTGTTTTTGTAATTATTTTTGGGAACTTATGCCTCAATAATGGGCAATATTACATTCATATCAAATCAAAGAGCGAAGCCGGATCACGCGGCCACCCGCCCGGACGGCCTGGCCGAAGACGTGCCAGGGACAAAAAATGGAGCGCCAAGTACACCTGGCCATCTCCACGTCGCCCATGCACAACGTCCGTTCCCTATCATCTGCGAAGCCGGTCACGCCGCGGTACGCCGGTACGGAGGGTAGACAGACACCCGGCTCCGTGGATGGACCGTGGTCGGCAGCCGAGACGGCGAACATGGCCCGCAGCGGGCGATAGTCGCAGCCGCAGACGGCTGGCAATTCCAGTCAGGCTGCGCACACGTCATCGCAACGTGTCCGCACGTTAAAACAAATTGCGGTCATTTGATTCCGGCTTCGAGATTTCCGATTCCGAACGCTGGTCTTTTGATTCGCGAACGCCGTTTGCCCCTCGCCAAGTCACCTCGACCTGCTTCAACGTGCCCGCAATGCATCTCAAATTGCGCTCATTCGATTCCGAACTCCAAAAAAACGATTCATAAACCGGGATCGTCGATTCCGCGCAAACGGCGTTGCCGGAGGGACGGTGGTCTGACATGCGTAGCCGGAGACCCAACGGGGAAGAGCGTATGCCAGCGAAGTCCGAGGCGATCCGCAACCGCAAACAGCGCGAGCGACAGCAAAAGCTCCGCGATGCCGATAGGAAGGCGAAGCGGCCTGGACGTGATGATGTTGCCCGGGTCGCCCTCTATTGGCTGGTCACCCGGGCGATCGAGAAAGACCAGCACGAGGAGCTCGAGAAGTTCAAGGAAAGGGTCGTTGCGATGCTGGCCGAGCAGGGCTTTGACAATCGTCAATGCGAGTCCGTTCTCGAAGACCTCATCTACAAATACCGAACTGGCGGCTCACCCTTCCGGCGCAAGCCCCACCTGCTCTATCCTGATGGTGCCGACGAAGGCGACTGAGCAGCTTCGCTCTACCTGCCCTACGGTTCCGGCCTGTTCAACCTTGCGCTGCCGTTGGAACGCCTAACGGCGTTTGCACGCTCTACGTCTCCTCCCCCCATTACTCGGTTAAACGCCGTTTGATTCTGAATCGAATGTTTCGGCGTTTTCGCGGGGTGCCAGGAGCCGACCAGCGGGTCACGATTGACGGACAGGCCACTGCCAAACCATAGTGTTGCACATTGGCCACGGGCCTTTGCAAATACATACTTAACAACGACTGAACCGCGGTCCGGGCGTCCGATGGCGTCTTCCGAGCGCGCAGTGGCTCCCGCTGTACCATTTCGAGATTCATGGCGATTTTCGGCAAATTGGCATGGATAACCATGCAGATACAGACACTTGAGAAGTCCCAGGCTTTGTGCGCTATTAGCGCCGACAAGTGTTCAACAGGCCAGCCCGCAACGGAAAGGAGGCGCCCATGGTTCACGTATTCCATGTCGACGGCGCCACGATCCAGCCGTTCCGGGACAGTGAGTGCAAGACAGATCCCGGTTTCGCGATCTGCACCGGCCGCATGCGCGAGGAGTTTCTTCGCGCGGTTCGCCTTCGAAGACGAAGGCGAACCGCGAGAGAAAGGACTCATCATGTCGCGTACAGCTCAGCACAAAAACGACACCTCCAAACTCGTCCAGTCTGAAGGGGATCTCCAGGATATTCTGGCTGCCCTCTGCGGCAACTTGAACGTTGCCGGCTGCATTCCGTCGAATACCACGCCGGGTTCGAACGGGCCCGTAAAATGCGAGGCGATTGCGGCTGCCCCCTCTGCCGGAACAGTTAAAACTCGCTACCTGCACGATGTCGACAACGACACCAAATCCCGCCTGTATTCCGGACCGGGTGTTATCGCGTCGATCACCGGCGTCAGTTTGTCTAAAGCGAAAGACGCAATCCGCCAGGTGCGCTACGGCTCGCGGTGGCTCGACTTCCCACGCACCCCTACGATCAAAAGAACCTATGACGGAGATATCGAGGGGGCACTGCGCCTTCTTGGATATGTCGGATACTGGCGCCATCTTCCTGACCGGCCGACGCTCGCTGCCTATCTCAATGCCAGAACCGGAATGGAGCGCGATCATCCCTGCGTCGTGTATCTCAGCACGCATGGCGTTGCCGTGAGCGGCGGAGTTTTCTGCGATGTCTTCAGCCGCGGGGTTGTGATCGACATCGACGAGGCAAAGGGGCGCCGCAAGTCGGTCAGCCACGTGCTGGTTTTGACAAAGCGCATCGCCCCTTCGACGATCGCTTCTAGGGAGCCGGCATCGAAGGCGAAGAAGGCAGGAGCGAACGGCAAACGCGACCAGCTTTTTCGTGAGGCGATCAAGGCTGAGACGGGAGCAACCCGCATCAGGGTCACGCCGAACGAGGTGTTCGTGATCCTGCCCGATCAGGGCGGTTGGTACTGGCTCGGCGCCCGCGACAGTCTTGAGGAGCAGATCCTCGAGCCCCGGCGCGGTGGCCGCCTTCGTGGCAACACCGCCGAGGCCGCGGCGTACCGCGCCTCTATGGGCTACTAGCCACGCCGACGCCGACGAGCGTGATTGCGGCAATTATTGCCATCCCCAATCACCTCGCGCCACGGACGGTTTCCACGGCTGGTCGTAAATTTCCATCACCAGTTACGCCAGGCCATGACGGCCCGGCAGCGCTGCGGGGGCTCCCAGGTCTCCCGCCGCCGGCTACCATGTCTCCCAAGGAAAATTTTAACTGAGGACCACAATGACGAAGAACGTTCTGTTCTATGCACGCAGTTCGACCACACTCCATCTTGGAGCCTGCTTCGAGACACAACTCCATTATGCGAAGCCCTTCATCAAGGAAAAAGGCTGGACGCTGGAAGCTATCTGCCGCGATATAGACATCGGCGAAGTCGTCTTCACGGCGCAGCCGGGTGCCCGCAAACTCCTTGGCTACATTGAAGGGGGCACGATCGATGTCATCCTCTGCCATACGCTGGACCGCTTGTGCTCAAGGCATGCCGTTGCTGAACGGCTGTTGCATGAGCTTGGCGCTAAGGACATCGAGGTCTGGGCGGCCGATCCTGGCGTTCAGATCAAGGCCAATGACCTGATCGAATACTATTACGATGATCAGGGCGGCCTGTTCGGACGCGGCAATTATATCGCGCCAATGCCGGACGAACTCTACGAGGCCGAACACCTCGCGCCGCTTTCCTATGGCTATCGCTATACAGGCGCCTTCAACGCCGATCAGCAATACATCTTCGGCTTCACGGCCGTGGATGCGGACGCCGCCCAAGTCGTACAGCAGATTTTCCAGTTGTATGCCGAGGGCATGTCGCCGGCAAGGATTGCAGCACTCCTCAACACAGCGGGTGTCACCGGTCCTCGCGGCAAGCCATGGCGCGACACCACGATCCGCGGTGACCGCACGCAAAGAAACGGCATCCTCAACGACGAGATCTATCTCGGCCGATCCTGGGTACCCGGCCATCACGATTTCGACTTCGTGCCGGCACTTCAGATCGTCGCCCAGGACCTTTGGCACCGCGTGAAGCAGCGCCAGCATCTGGCAGCACGGGACGTTGCAGAATAGCTGCGGCCCCGCGAGCAGATCCGCATCAAACTGGCCGGCAAAGCCGGCCAGTGTTCACCAAAGAGATTGTTTGAGATGGAATTCCGCAGATGACCAAGACCGTTCTGTTTTATGCCCGCTACTCCACCGACCGCCAGGACGAGGTATCGATCGAAACGCAGGTCGAACTCGGCAAGTCCTTTGTCGAGAAGCAGGGCTGGAAGCTGGTCGAGACCTATGCCGACTCTGCGATCAGCGGAACGTCCTTCATGCTGCGCCCAGGCATCCAGCAACTTCTCGCCCGCGTGAAGGAGGAGCGCATCGACGTGGTGCTCTGCGTGACTGTCGATCGCCTGTCGCGCGACATCGAGCACAGCCATAAGATCCTCAAGGAACTGCGCTATCGCGATGTCGATCTCTGGACGGTCCATGCCGGCACCCCGGTTACGGACATGGAGATGTCGTTTCGCGCCATGCTCAGTCACGAACTTGTCGGGCAGGTCCGCTTCCGCACGCGGGAAGGCATGAAGACGGCGGCGCGCAAGGGCAAGGCGACCACCCGCCTCTCCTACGGCTACCGCCTCGGCCAGCAGCGCGACGCCAACGGCGACCGTATCCGGGGCCTGCGCGAGATCGACCCCGCTCAGGCCGAGATCGTACGCTGGATCTTCGAGCAATATGCCAACGGCGTCAGTCCGGCGGCGATCGCGCAGAGCCTCAATGCGCGCCGCGTTCCGGCGCCCCAAGAGGAGTACTGGCGCGATGACACCATCCGTGGCGACGGCAAGCGCCAGAGCGGCATCCTCCACAACGAACTCTATGTCGGCCGGATCGTCTGGAACAAGCAGAACTACCGCAAGAATCCGGAGACCGAACGCCGCACGGCCCGTCTCAACGACAAAAGCGATTGGGTCGTAACGGAAGTCCCCCACATGCGCATCGTCAGCGATGAACTCTGGGCGCGCGTGAAGGAACGGCAACTGACGACACTGGAGAACTTTTCGCGGACGAAGACCAATCGGCTGAACAGGACACACCGCCCGAGCTACCTGCTGAGCGGCATGCTGGAATGCGCCGAGTGCGGCGGTTCCTACGCCATCATGGCCAAGGAACGCTACGGCTGCTCGAACCACAAGAACAAGCTGCCAATCGATGGCCTCGACGGCGCCTGCTGCTCCAACCAGAAGACCATCCTGCGCAAGAACCTGGAGGACCGCGTTCTGTCCTGCCTCCCCGCCGCGTTCTTCGGCATGGGCGTCTTCGATGATGTCGCCGGTCAGGCGCGCCAGAACCTCGCAGCCTCGATGAAGAAGGAACCCGACGAGCGCCAGCGCATTTCCGGGGAGTTGAAGGCTGCCGAACAGGAACAGCGCCAGATCATCCAGCAGATCAGCGATCGCGCGGCCGAGGGCCGCCCTCGCCTTGCCGCCCTCGACGATATGCTCGACACGCTTGAGGAGCGTCGCGCCGGCCTCGAGGCCCGGCTGAACCAGGCGCCTGCGGAGGAAGATTTCGGGGAGAAGATCAGGAAGCTGAAGGCGCAGGTCAGTCCGGAAGCCGTCGAGTTGGTCCTCAACTCCGCCTTCTATTACATGCGCGAACACGCCGACACCGAAACGAAACAGCCCTTCATCAACATTGTGCGCCAGTTCGTGCAGAAGGTGGTGATCGGCAAGACGCCGGGCCATCAGCCGGCTTCGCTTGAAGTTCACGGCCGCATCGCCTCGATCCTCGCGGCCATGGAAGCGGCAACGATCCTGGAGAAGCAGTTCGAGGCCTTAAAGCGCCACGACTATCTGGAGAAGCTGCGCACCGGCGAGCTCGAGACGGAGCAGAAACAAAAAAAGCTCCTCGACGCATACGCGGAGGAGCTTTCTGTGAAGCGACTTGAATGGGCAAATATTCAAGTCTCAGTGGTTGCGGGGGCAGGATTTGAACCTGCGGCCTTCAGGTTATGAGCCTGACGAGCTACCGGGCTGCTCCACCCCGCGCCATCCGGGTTTTGCGAAGCAAAATCCCGTTTAATCCGGTCC
>NZ_MBST01000025.1:0-74648 GCF_001695865.1 Ensifer sp. LC384 | reverse complement strand
TGCGGTGCTGCGCAGCCGAAATGGCTTCGCACCGCAACCCGCCGCTACCGCCGCAAATACCGCAACCAAAAACCGCTGGAGCGAACTCAAAACCGGATAAAACTTGGGGGCAAGGTCACGATTTAAGGAATTACGCAGTAGGCAGGTGCGCGATGATGCGAAGCCCATCCAAGATGCGCCAGGCGAGCCGGACAGGCTCAACTCCGAGGCTCGGGTCGCAAGCGGCTTGCAACCGCCCTCGGCGACCGCAATAGGGGACGTTTCGCCGCTATACTCAGCCGAAAGCTTGCGGCCTCCTGGGCAGGCGACCAGGGGCCGCCCACGAAGTGTCTGCTGGTTGGCACACGAGGAACGCGGCCAAATCCAGTTGCAAAATATCGCCATGCGATCGATACGCGTTGCATCATTGTCTCGATGAACAACGCGAGTTTCACTACTCAAGATATGTTACAACCGACCAATTCGGAAAGTTCAGTCAAAAAAAGCTTTTTTCCTCAATAGCTTCGTGAAATTGGTCCAATCGGATTAATCCCCATTTTCTCATGACATGATGCATGTTCGGGCCTAGTATGCCCCCTTAGAGGTTGCAAACATCCTGGGGGTCGACTCGTGTCCATCAGTTCAGGAACGGTGCGCCGCAAAGGGCGCAATGCACCGACCGGCATCGTCATCGAACCGCACACGCTTGCCCGCACCGCCATCGTCACGCTCCTCGAGCGCGAACTTGCGGGATGGAACTTCATCGATATGATCTCGACAGCGAGCCTCGATCGGGCTCTGGGCATGGACGTGCGCCTGATCACGCTTGATCTGGCGGGGAGGGGGGTGCGAAGCGGTGGTCTGCTGTCCGACCTTGCCGCCGTTGCGGCTCGTTTTCCTGAGGCGCCGGTCGCTTTGTTGTCGGATACAGACGACAGCTCGATAGCGGCGCAGGCGCTCCAGATGGGCATCCGCGGCTTCTTCACCACATCGCTGCCGATTGAGATTGCCCTGGCTGGTTTGCGACTGGTGCTGGCAGGCGGGGTGTTCTGTCCGCATCCGCTGGGTGCGTTTACCGACGGCGCGACGCTGCACGTGGTACCCGAGCATGCGGACCGAAAGGTCAGGCGGCCGCGCGCCGACGAACTGATTCTGGCCGACTTCACGCCACGGGAAGCCGACGTGCTGGCCGAGCTGCAATGCGGCTCTTCCAACAAGGTTATCGCCGGCAAACTTAACCTGTCGGGCCACACGGTGAAAATGCATCTCCAGCATATCATGCGCAAGCTTCAGGTGCAGAACCGCACGGAGGTCGTCGCGCGACTGGGCGGCAGGCCCTCGTCCGGCAATGGAGCGGCGGTAACGTAGCCGTTGTCATTTCGAGGTTTTCTCCAACATCTCGCTCAGTGTCGCGGCCGTCAGCATGGCTTCGGCAAGCAGCTTCTTCAGCTTTTGGTTCTCCTGCTCGAGCGCCCGTATGCGTTTGACGTCGAAACCGACGGTTCGAAGCTGCGAGGATTGCCAGCGATAGAAGGTCGGTTCGCTGATGCCATAACGTTGGCAGACCTCCACCACCGTTGCGCCGGCCTGATGCTCCCTGAGGATGTCCATGATCTCATCGTCATCGAATTTTCGCTTGCCCATCATGGTATCCTTCGGTGGAACCAAGCCAGGGATGCAAGGGGCATCGGGCATCAATGGAGCACGAACCTCCATTCGCATCGCGCACAGAGCAGCCGGCTACAGCATGTTTCAGTCCTCACGAAATGCTCTGTTGAAACTGTCCAGCAGCGGTCTCAGCGCATAGAGGGCAACGCTGTTGCGTCCGGTCTCGATCAGCGTTTGGGCCGGCATGCCGGGCACAAGCTCGACGTCGCTCATCGTCGCCAGCCGCTCGTCGACCACATGGATCGTTGCGGCATAGTAGGACTGGCCGGTTTGCTTATCGACCAGACGGTCCGCCGAGACATATTCCACCTTGCCCTTCAGAAGCGGTACACGGTGCTGGTTGTAAGGCAGCAGGTGGACCTGTGCCTCAAGTCCCGGATGCACCAGATTGATGTCCTCGGGCCGCACCCGGGCCGAGACGATCAGGCGGCCCTTGCGTGGGACGAGGTCGACGAGCGGCTCGCCGGCACCGATGACGCCGCCGTTGGTATGGATCCGCAAATCCATGATCACGCCGTCTTCAGGCGCCTTGATCTCGGTTCTGGCAAGCTGATCATCGATCGCGCGCAACCTTTCGCTCAGTTGCAGGATCTGCGTTTCCGTTTCGCGCATCGTCTGCGCGACTTCGTTTAGCCGGTCGCTTCGAAGTTTGACGAGATAGGCCTGGGCTTCGCTGATCACCTGGTAGGCACGAGAAATCTGGGCGGCGATTTCTCCCAGCCGCCCGCTGATATCGGCCTTTTCGCGCTGCAGGTTGAGGACACGGCTTTTCTTCTCGAGCCCCTTGGCGGTCAACGTCGTGACGCTCTCAAGCTCCTGCCTGGAGATTTCGACCCGTTCGCTCAGCGCTGCCTTCTGGGCGGCAAGGCCGACGACTTCCTGCTGAACCTGCTTCATTCTTTCTTGGGTGATCGCAATCTCGGACAGCATGACCTGGCGACGGGTCTCGAAAATCCGCTGCTGCCCGATGACGATCGCCTTGACCGAGGGGTTGTCGACCATGACAGCCAGCATCTCGGTCGGGTAGGTTATGTTGTCGGCATCATCCTGCTCGGCCAGCAGGCGCGCGCGCCTGGCCTCTGCGTCCCAGAGCTGCCCCTGGAGGCTGTCGCGTTCCGAGCGGAATTTGGTGTCGTCCAGTTCGATCAGGACCTGGCCGGAGGTGACGGCATCGCCGTTCTTCACGCGGATCTGCCGGATGATCCCGCCTTCCAGATGTTGAATGGTCTTGCGGCTGCTTTCCGGCTCGACGACGCCGGAGGCGATTGCCGCACTGCTGAGCGGCGCCAGTGCCGACCACGTGCCAAGGCCGATGACGAAGAAGCCGATCAGGAGATTGCCGGTCCAAGCGACGGAGCGCAGCCTGGACAGCGGCGAGGCGGCTGCGAGCTCGATCGGGTTGATGCCGTCCTGCGGTGAATAGGTCAGCAATTTTCCGATCGGACCTTGCGCCTTTGCCGAGCGGTTGGCCGTATTCGGGGTGGCAATGATCCGCGCGGACGGCGGTTCGATCTGAACAAGGTGCATGGTGCCGTCCCCCTCCTACGTTCCGGTTCGCGCCGGAGGCTGAAGATGGGTTTCGAAGATCTGCTCGCTGTCTCCGAAGGCGTCGACCGTGCCGTTGCGCAGAATGGCGATCTTGTTGGTAACGGGCAGAATTCCCATCCTATGGGTGATGATGACGACAATCATGCCGCGGGATCTCATTCGCGATATGGCGGTGAACAGCTTGCGCTCGCCGTCGTAGTCGAGGCTCGAGTTCGGATCGTCAAGCACCACCAGTGACGGATTGCCGTAGGCGGCACGCGCCAGCCCAAGCTGCTGGCGCTGCGCCCGCAGGAGTAGGCCGCCGCCTTCGCCGATATCGGTGTCGTAGCCCTTGGGCAGGCGCATTATCGTTTCGTGCAGCCCGACGAGCTTGGCTGCCTCGATCGCCTTGCCGGGATCCGCTCCGTCCAGCCGGCCGATGACGTCCTTGACGGCGCCGCCGAAGAGCTCGATGTCCTGCGGCAAGTAACCGACATGACGTGTGCCTGCGCACAGGCGCAGGGCGGAGATGTCGACACCGCCAAGAAGTGCGCAGCCGCTCGTCGCCGGCTCGACGCCGGCGATGATACGACCGAGCGTCGATTTTCCCGATCCCGACGGCCCAATCAGGGCGACGCAATCGCCCGGCGCCAGCCGAAGCGTCACGCCCTGCAATATCTGGCGATCTGCGAAGGGGAGCGTATAGCCGACGCCCTCGAGAACGAGACCGCTGGGTTCGGGGACCGGAACCATGCGTGCGCCACTGTCCGCCGCGACGGCGATCAACATGGCATTGAGCCTGTTGAAGGAGTTGCGCGCAAAGGCGAAGGACCTCCAGGCGCCGATCGCCCCTTCAACAGGCGCAAGCCCGCGCCCGAGCAGCAAGCTTGCGACAAAGATGATGCCGGGGCTGCTGTTCTCCTCGAGCACAAGCAAGGTGGCCGCACCCATCATCAGAATTTGCGTAAGCGTCCTGACGGATTTCGACAAGCCCAGAATGATCTCCGTGCGATGCATTGCGTTGTCTTGCGCCTTTCGCGCCGTCTCGGCGTCGCGGTAGACGATCTGTGCGGCACCATCCTGCATACCCATCGCGCGGATCACCTGGATGTATTTGAGGGCGCTGGAAAAGCGCGTGTAGCTGCGGGCCAAGGTAAGGTTGGCGTGGGCCAGCGGCCGCCGCGTCGCCATCTCTGTCAAGGTGGCAAGCAAAAGCAGGGTGAGCGCACTCAGAAGCCCGATGACGCCGAGCAGAGGATGAACGAGAAAGAGCAATAACAGGAAGACGGGCGCCCAGGGAATGTCGAAAAGCAGGGAACTGGCAGGCGAATCAAGGAACTGGCGCAGGATCGACAGGTCCTTGTAGCACTCGGTCGCGACACCCGCGTCGGTGCGCGCGCCATATTCGAAGGAAGCGGTGAGAACCACCGGCCGCAACCGATGATCAAGCCAACTGCCAATGCGTGAAAGGGCCGCGCGGCGCACGATATCCAGCAGCGACCCGACCACGACCGCGATCGCGATGATCAGCGTCAGCATCACCAGCGTATCAGCGCTGCGGCTCGACAGAACCCGATCGTAGATCTGCAGCAGATAGATGGACGGGGCGAGAAGAAAGAGGTTGTAGCCACAGCTATAGAGGAAGACCAAGCCGAAGGCCCCGGCGCAAGCCCGAAGGGCCATGACCAGATGCGTCGGTTCGCGCTGCAATGGTGTAGATTTCGCTGTCATTATCAGATCTCGGTGCAATCGATTCTGACAAGGCAAGGGTATCGGCCAAGGCACGGGAAGATGAGGATCACCGGCCGAAGCCGGCGATCCTCATGGCTGACTTCACGTCCCGATATCGCTCAGGTCGATGGTGCCGAATTCGTTACTGAAGTTGGCGAGCGCATTCGAAACCGTCGCGGTTTCGGTGTTCGTTGATGTGCTCGTGTTGGTTTCGGTCCACGGATTCGTGTGCACCAGGGCCGACGATATGTTGCCGCCTTGAGCAAAGTTGCCGTTGCCGCCGCCGCCGCCGACGCCGGCGAGAATGGTGGCGCTCTGATCAGCAACCAATTGCGTGTTCTGCGTTGCGGTGGTGTCGGCTGCCACGGCCGCTACATTGCCACCACTCGAGTTGCTCTGGTCGCCACTCGATGTGGGATTGCCGCCGGCGCCGCCCGCACCGCTATTGGTGAGGGTCGCAAAGACGGCGATCGGTACCTGAACAAGACCGCCGCCGTCAGCGCTGCCGGTTCCCCAGCCAGCGTTTTGCCAGACATCGTCGCCATTGTAGAGGTTGGTATAGGCGCCTTCGACGGTCTGCGTGTTGGCGACATAGGCCACTGGGTTGTAGTAGATATCACCATAGTTGAAGCCGTCGCCGCCGTTGCCGGCACTCGCGTCGCCAGCATCGGAATTGCTGAGATTGATCGTGTCAGATGCTTGCGGAATAGGCATAGCGTTGCTCCTCTATGTAGCTTACCCCGTGTTCTCGAGCGGTTTCGGTAGGATGCGACGTTGTCGCAGACGGGGTACCCGCAGACAGATGGTGCGCGTGATCGCCTGCGCGAACCAGCCGGACATTCGGGGACGTTCTTTTGGGTGGGGTATGTATAGGTGCCGATCCGGCCACAAAGGCTTGGCGCGCACAGGTTGGCAATCGCCACCACGCCATATATGCGCCAGGAGAAGCCACCAAGGGCACAGCCGGGGATGTCAGCCGTCCACGAAAGTCAGGATATCGTCGACGAGGGCCGAGTGCGCGTCGGACAGGTTGCCTTCGCCGCCAAGCCCGCCGATGCCACCGACCTGCAATGCGTGCTGGTCGTATAGGACGGTGTTGAGCTGTTGCGCATCCGCCGTGCCGCCGGCCGGAACGGCAATGTTGATCGGGTGGAAATAGCCGATACTGACATCGACCATGCTCCCGTTCGAATAGCCCGATCCGCCGCCGCCGGCCATCTGGCCGCCGGTGAAGATCGTGTCCGACGACAGGTTGAAACCGCCGCCGGCGCCGCCGATACCGGCGATCTGCATGCCGCCTTGATCGAAGATGGCGTTGTTGGTCTGGTGGGCTTGGGCGTCCCCGCCGGCAGCGCCAATTGCGATGTTGATCGGCGAAAAGACCGCGACGTTCACGTCGATCATGCTGCCGATGAAGGTGCCATCGCCGCCGTGTCCGGCGAAATTGTCGCCGGTGAAGGTGATGGATGTTCCGTGGCTGGCAGATGAGCCGCCGCCACCGCCGCTAATGTTGTTGTCGCCACCCGAACCGCCGATGCCGCCGATCTGGGTCGCACCCTGCAGCATCGCTGCGTTGTTGGTCTGGGTGGCCGTGGCTGTCGATTCCGGTCCTGCTGCAACGGCGGTGTTCACCGGGGCAAACACGCCCACGTCCGTGCTGACGAGGCCGCCGATGAAGGTGCCGCTGCCGCCGCCGCCGGCATTGCCGCCACCGCTGCCGGCCATGTTGCCGTTGCCGCCATCTCCGCCCATGCCGGCCATTTCGGTTGCATGTTGGTTGATCAGGGCGTTATTGCCCTGCTGGGCATCTGCCGCCGAGTGAGGGCCGGTGATGGCTGCGTTGGAGGGCATGAATACAGCCAGGGTATTGCTGCTGAGCGTGCCGATGCTCGTACCGTCGCCGCCGCTTCCGGCCGAATTACCATCCGGGTCGGGGACAAGCTCAAGGGGGAGCCAGGTGGGGACCAGCGCCAGATGTCCGCCGGCAGCTGTCGCGACCGTGTTCTGATTGGTGTTCGTGTTCGGCGCTTCTTCCGACAAGGGACGAGTTTCCGTCATCGCCGTCTCTCCAATCCACCTTTCAGCACAGGCCCTGCGACATCGCGCAGAACATGGGCCCGAATTGAACGGCTATTCTGTAGCCAGTTGCGGGAAAAGAAGAGCCTGCAATTCGTCTATATCCATTTGGGCAGGACCTAGCCGTTTGGCGGTAGCATCGCAGGCCTGGAGAGGTCGTTTGCCACAACCCAGAGAAGGTGCCTTCGCAGGGACATCATTTGTGCATTGAAAAAGAAAGACCTTATGCAGTAGTATCCGCGCACACTTGAGGCGGCCAAGGCGCTGCCGACATATCAGACCAGCAGATAGACAGACAGAGAGCGACGCACCAGCAGACAAGACAGGTGATGCGAGAATGCGTCCGAACGGGAGGGGAAATGGCAGTTCTAAGTGTCATCCGTTTGCATCGATCGATCTGCTTTCTGGCCACGGCCTGCTTGCTGATCCCGGAGCCCTACACCTACAATTTTCGGGCGTTTGCGCAGGAACAAGCCGCCACCGATCCCTCGGCGGCTCAGCAGGATGACGCGGATAAGCCTGCGCCGCTCAGCGAGGACGAACTCGAAGTCCTTGTCGCCCGTATCGCGCTCTACCCCGACGAGTTGGTCGCGCTCATCGCCTCCGCCTCGCTCTTTCCCCTGCAGATCGTCGAAGCGGAGCGCTATCTTGAAAACCTCAAGAAGAACAAGGACCTGAAGCCCAAGGACAGCTGGGACGGCAGCGTCATCTCGTTGCTGAACTATCCCGAGCTCGTCAAGATGATGAGCGAGGACCTGGACTGGACGCAGACCCTGTCTGATGCCATGGCCTACCAGCAAAAGGACGTGCTGGTCGCCATTCAGCAGCTTCGCGACAAGGCGGTTGCTTCGGGCGTGCTGAAGACCGACGACAAGATGAAGGTCGTTCAGGAGAACGACAACGTCATCATCCAGGCGGCCAATCCGGAAAAGATCTACGTACCCCAATACGAGCCGGAGATGCTCTACGTGCCGGACTATGCGCCGGAGCCGCTGTCGTATTATCCGGAGCCATATCCGAGCTACTATTATCCGGCGGCGACGTTCTTTGCGGGTGCGGTGACCGGAGCGGTGTTCGGTGCGATTGTCGACTGGGATGACTGGGGCGTGTGGGGCGGGCGGTTCGATGGAGACATCGACGTCGACTGCAACCGTTGCTTCAACGACATCGATATCAACGGCAAGGTCAAGTTCAACGACATCGACTGGAAGAACGTCGACCGGAGCAAGATCAACATCGACAAGAGCCAGTTCGCCAAGCTCGACCGAACGAACATGAAGAACAGGCTCGAAGCCAGCGGTCACAACAATATTCGCGACAAGGCCAAGATCACCCGAAGCAATGCGAGCGCAAGCCTGCGGCAGAAGGTCGACACGGGTTCCTTCAAGGATCTGAAGGATGTTCGGGCCAACAAGATCGATGGTGCGAAGAACCGAGCGGCGACCGCAAGGCCGAACGCAGGGGCGGCCAACAGGCAGGCTGGTGCCGCCGCGGCGGCAAAGCGCGCCAGCAGTGTCTCAAAACCCGGCGCCGGTTCCGGCGGCAAGATCAATCGGCCGGCGAGCAAGCCGCGTCCGGCAGGTAAAGTCGACAATCGTCCGCGCAAACCGTCAGGTCTCGGGGAAGTGCGTTCCGGCAAGGCGACGCAGATCCAGTCGCGGCGCGGCGGCCAGGCCCTCGGTGGCGGCGCCCGCAGCGGGCGCCCGCCGCATCGCTCCATCAGCCACGGCGGCGGTGGCGGTCGGTCTATGGCCCGGCACGGCGGTGGCGGCGGGGCCCGTCATGGTGGCGGCGGACGCGGTGGTGGCGGACGTCGTCGTTGAGCGCGCGAAACGGGAGGGAATGGTCATGACCAAGCATCATCGTCAGAGCATGATTTTCCGTTCGGGTGTCGGGCTGTTGCTGCTCGGCCTGTCGGCCTACGCTGGAGTGTCGTTGGCGGCTGAGAGCGAGCCGGCTGAACTTGCAGACTATATCTCGCCGACCGATCCGCCCACCTTCGACGATCCGGACAAGGCGCTGACTGCTTTCAAGGAGGCAGTGAATTCGGGCGACATGGGCAAGCTAGCCGCGTTGCTGGGCCTTGATGCTGAAAAGCTCAAAACGAGCGAAGGGGTGATGAACACCTATGAGCAGATCAAGGCGGGCGCCGCCAAGAAGGTGACCCTGACGGACGCGGGCGACAACAAGATCATCGAGATCGGCGACCAGCTCTGGCCTTTGCCCTTCCCGATTGCCAAGGGAGAAGACGGCAAGTGGGCCTTTGACACCTATGCCGGGATCGAAGAGATCATCAATCGCCGTGTCGGTGAGAATGAGCTTGAGGCGATCAACACGGTGCGAGCCTATGTGGACGCACAGGAGGAATACACCCAGGAAGATCACGACGGCGATGGCGTGTTCGAATATGCCCAGAAACTGATTTCGAGTGAAGGACAGACGGATGGTCTCTATTGGCCCGCAGAGCAGGGGGATGGCGACAGTCCCGCAGGAGATCTTTCACAAGCCCAGTTGGATAAAGCCAAGGCGAACGAAGGTTACTACGGCTATCGCTTCAAGATCCTGACGCGCCAGGGGGGAAACATCGCCGGCGGCGCCTACGACTACGTGATCAACGGCAACATGATCGCAGGTTTCGGGCTTGTTGCCTGGCCGGTTCGATATGGCGAGACGGGCATCCATACCTTCGTCGTCAACCGGAACGGCACCGTCTATCAGGCGGATCTCGGCGCGGGAACGGATACGATGGCGCGCGATATCAAGCAGTTCAATCCCAATGACAACTGGACCATTACCGAGGATTGAGCGCTATTGAGTATTGAAGACAAGATTCGCAAGAGTGCCGGCCAGGTGACGGAAACGTCGCCGCGCCACGACCTTTTGCCAGGCGAGTATCTTGCCGCTCACGGCGGGCCGTTCTTCGAATTGCAGCGACGGCTTGGGCTGCTTCACGAACATTCGCTGAAAACCGGAAGACGGGCATTGCTTTTCGTTGCGCTTGCCTGGTTCGTGCCGCTCCTGCTCGGCCTGCCGCGCAGTTTCCTCGCCGCAGACACGCCGGGCTCTTACCTCGGGGATCTCGGTATTTGGGGCCGTTTCGTGCTCGGTATCGGTGCCTTCGTACTTGCCGAGCAGCAGGTGGAGCGCGGATTGCGCATCAAGCTCGGGCAGTTCCTGAAAGCCCCACTGATCGCGCCTGGTTCCGTCGCTTCTTTTGGCGATGCCGTGACGAAGGCGCTCAAACGGCGCGATTCACGGATTGCGGAGGCCGTTTGCCTTGTCCTGGCCATTGCCGCCGCAGTGTTGGCCTTTGCCCATACCCACACGGCGACCGTGTCTTCCTGGGCGGTCGAGGTTTCGCCTGATGGCAACCGTCTTACGGCGACCGCCTGGTGGATGGTCTTCGTCAGCCAGCCGCTGTTTGTTTTCCTGCTGTTGCGCGGGTTGTGGCGTCACTTGGTGTGGGCGCAGCTTTTGCGCCGGATCGCACGGCTGGAACTCCGGCTGGTCGCAACTCATCCGGACGGAAATGGCGGGCTCGGCTTTCTTGCAGGCTATCCCAACGCCTATGTTCTTTTCATCTTCGGCGTCAGCGCGGCGATCGGCGCGGCAATCGCCAAACATCTGCTGCAGGAAAGCCTGACGACTACAACTTTCAGCATGATCGCAACCGGTTGGCTGGTGATCGTGATTGCTCTCTTTGCCTATCCGCTCTCGGCCTTCTCGAAGCCGCTTGCGGAATTGAAGGAACGCAGCCTGTTGATGCTGGGCACGCAGGCCACCCGCTATCAACGTTTGAACGAGCGCAAGATCATCGGGACGAACGTGGCGGCGGCAAGTGCCGACGAGGTGCAGCAGCAGGCCGACGACATCGCCGACCCGACAAAACAGTATGAGACGACGCGCAAGCTGTCGGCGATGCTGCTGAGCCGGACTGCGATCGTCCCGGTCGCGGCGGCGGCACTCCTGCCGATCGCCGCTGCCGGGGCTACCATTCTTCCCTACAAGGAAGTGTTCTCGGTTCTCAAGAAACTGCTGTTGCTCTGACCGGTTCTTGGCCGCCGCTTACGGCGCGGCACCGAAGAAGGCGAGGCGGCTGAAGAGCACATAGTGCGATTCCGATACCATCAGTGCGACGAAAACCAGCACCAGAAGCGGTGGCAGCAGGATTGCGTAGATCAACGCCAGGCGCTCCCAGGCCATATGCATGAAAACGGCAACGATGAGTCCTGCCTTCAGCATCATGAAAAGCAGGATCAACGACCACCTGAGATAGCCCTGCAGGCCGACATAGTCGACCAGATAGGAACAGGCGCTGAGCACGAAGAGCAGGCCCCAGACGAGCAGGTAAAGACTGATCGGGTGCTGCTGGTGCTCTGTCACCGCGGTATGTGCCGGTGTATCAGTCATGGCCGTTCCTCACCAGAGATAGAAGAATGCGAAGATGAAGACCCAGACGAGGTCGACGAAGTGCCAGTAGAGCCCAGTGATTTCAACGATCTCGTATTGCCCCTTGCGGCTGGTGAAAAAGCCGCGCTTGCCCGTTTCGAAGTCGCCGCGCCAGACCTTGCGCGCGATGATCAGCAGGAAGATAACGCCGATCGTCACGTGCGTGCCGTGGAAACCGGTGATCATGAAGAAGGTGGAGCCGAATTGGGCCGCACCCCATGGGTTGCCCCAGGGGCGCACGCCCTCGGAGATCAGCTTCGTCCATTCGAACGCCTGCATGCCGACGAAAGTGGCGCCGAAGAGCGCGGTCAGAAGCATGAGCGCAGCCGTCTTGCGCCGGTCGCGGCGATAGCCGTAGTTGACCGCCATGGCCATGGTGCCGCTCGATGAAATCAGCACGAAGGTCATGATGGCGATCAGGATCAGGGGGACGTCCGAGCCGCCGATATGCAGCGCAAAGACCTCGCTCGGGTTCGGCCAGGGCACGGCGGTCGATATGCGCGCCGACATATAGGCGACGAGGAAGCAGCCGAAGATGAAGGTGTCGCTGAGCAGAAAGATCCACATCATGGCCTTTCCCCAGGAGACATTCTTGAAGGTGCGCTGATCCGATGCCCAATCGGCGGCAAAGCCGACCAGACCCGAGGGCCGGGGCAAGGGCTCTGTGACTGGTGCGTGTGTCGGCGCGGACATGGGACGGCTCCTAGCTCAAGATTTGCCGGCAGAGGTCGATGAAGTCGTTCGCCCAGCCGGAGAACAGTGCAAACAGCACGAGCCAGACAGCGAGCATGAAATGCCAGTAGGTGGCGCAAAGCGTGATCGACAGGGTTGCTCTTTCGTCGATCGGTCGCGCGCGTGTCGCAAGGATGGTGCGGGTAAGTGCGACCAGGCCGCCGACGATGTGCAGGCCGTGCATGCCGGTGATCATGTAGAAGAAGCTGTTGGCCGGATTGTCCGTGAGCAGATAGCCGGCGTCGGTGAGTTCGCGCCAGGCGAGGACCTGGCCGACGAGGAAGGCGAGGCCTGCGGCGAGCGCGGCGATGAGCGCCGAGCGGCTTTTCTCGTCACGATGGTGTTCGGCAGAGGCCTTGGCGGCATGGAGCAGCAGGCTTCCGGTTGCAAGTACCGCGGTGTTCACCCACAGGAGCTTCGGCATCGGTGTCGACCACCAGTCGGTCGATGCCATGCGCATGAAGTAGGCGCTGATGAACAGGGTGAACAGCGCGCTAACGACGGCGAGGAAGACGCCGAGCCCAAGTTTGGCCGGCTCGATCGGGTGCCGGCCCTGCGGGCGCGGATCGTGATGATGGCCGACCTCAAGCCAGGGTTTCGACATCATTCGTTGCTGCGACAGCCACCAGCCGGCGATCGCGGCGACGACGGCAAGGAAGATGAGCGTGATGCTCATGTCGCCGCCTCCCGCGTCAGGTTGCCGGGGCCGGGCTGGTTCTGCGGGATGAAATCTTCCGGCGCGCCCGGCACGCTGTAGTCATAGGCCCAGCGATAGACCACCGGCAGGTCCTTGCCCCAGTTGCCGTGGCGTGGCGGCGTTTCCGGCGTCTGCCATTCGAGCGTGGTTGCCCGCCAGGGGTTGCCGCCGGCATCACGGCCATGGCGGATGCTCCAGACGAGATTGAAGAGGAAGACGATCTGTGCTGCGCCGACGATGAGGGCGGCGATGGTGATGAACTCGTTGAGCGTGTGGGCGGAGGCCGGGACGAAAGCGGTTTCGCCCATTTCGTAGTAGCGCCGGGGCACACCGATCAGGCCGAGATAGTGCATCGGGAAGAAGATGAGGTAAGCGCCGACGAAAGTGACCCAGAAGTGAAGCTGGCCCAGCGCCTCGTTGAGCATCCGGCCGGTGACCTTCGGATACCAATGATAGATGGCACCGAAGATGACGAGGATGGGTGCTACACCCATGACCATATGGAAATGGGCAACCACGAACATCGTATCGGAAAGCGGCACGTCGACGACGACATTGCCGAGGAAGAGGCCGGTCAGGCCACCATTGACGAAGGTGACGATGAAGCCGAGCGCAAACAGCATCGGCAAAGTGAGGTGGATATCGCCGCGCCACAGCGTCAGCACCCAGTTGTAGACCTTGAGCGCCGTCGGCACGGCGATGATCAGCGTCGTGGTGGCGAAGAAGAAGCCGAAATAGGGGTTCATGCCACTGACATACATGTGGTGCGCCCAGACGACGAAGGAGAGCGCACCGATGATGACGATTGCCCAGACCATCATGCGGTAGCCGAAGATGTTCTTGCGGGCATGGGTGCTGATGAGATCGGAGACGATACCGAAGGCGGGTAGCGCGACGATGTAGACTTCGGGGTGGCCGAAGAACCAGAAGAGATGCTGGAACAGGATCGGGCTGCCGCCGCCGTGCTGCAGCTGTTCGCCCATCTCGACGATCGCCGGCATGAAGAAGCTGGTGCCGAGCACCCGATCGAACATCATCATGACGCAGGCGACGAAGAGGGCGGGGAAGGCGAGCAGCGCCATCACGGTCGCAGTGAAGATGCCCCAGATGGTCAGCGGCATGCGCATCAGAGTCATGCCGCGCGCGCGGCCCTGGAGAACGGTGACGACATAGTTGAGCCCGCCCATGGTGAAACCGATGATGAAGAGGATGAGCGAGGAGAGCATCAGGAGAATGCCCCAGTCCTTGCCGCCGGGGGTGCCTGAGAGCACCGCTTGCGGCGGATAGAGCGTCCAGCCCGCGCCGGTCGGCCCGCCGGGTGCGAAGAAACTGGCGGCGAGCACGAGCACGGCAAGCAGATAGATCCAGTAGCTCAGCATATTGGCGTAGGGAAACACCATGTCGCGTGCGCCGAGCATCAGCGGGATGAGGTAGTTGCCGAAGCCGCCGAGAAACAGTGCGGTCAGCAAATAGATCACCATGATCATGCCGTGCATGGTGATGAACTGGTAATAGCGCTCCGCATCGATGAAGGCGAAGGCTCCGGGATAGCCGAGTTGCAGGCGCATCAGCCAAGAGAGAACCAGCGCGACCATGCCGATGGCGATGGCGGTCGAGGCATATTGTACGGCGATGATCTTGGCGTCCTGGCTGAAGACGTATCGCGTCCACCAGCTGTGGGGATGGTAGAGTTCAACATCCTCCACCTCGGCGTGTTCAAGCGCCCCATCTGTGCCTGACCGGATATCGACCATCTAAACTCTCCCAACAATGGCCGTCGGGGCGCCTCCTACCGCGCCGGGGCGGCATTTTCTGCCTGTGCCGTTTCCTTCGTTTGCGCTGCTGCCATCAACTGCGAAAAGGTCTGCTGGCTTGCGAGCCAGGTCTGGTAATCGGCTTCGCTGTCGACGACGACGGTTCCGCGCATCTGCGGGTGGCCGACGCCGCAGAGCTCCGCACAGAGCACCTCGAAGGTGCCGGTGCGCGTGGGGGTCATCCAGAAATAGGTGACCATGCCGGGCACCATATCCATTTTGGCGCGGAACTCCGGCACGTAGAAATCATGCAGCACGTCGACCGAGCGCAGCAGCACCTTGACCGGCTTGCCGATCTCGAGGTGCAGCTCGCCGCCTTCGATGACGATGTCGTCGAGGGCGGCCGTGTCGTTGCGGTTGAGGCCGAGCGAGTTTTCCGGCGAGATGTCGCGCGTCTCGGAGGTGCCGAGCTTGCCGTCGACGCCGGGCAGGCGGTAGCTCCACAGCCATTGCTGGCCGACGACTTCGACCTCGCTGGCACCCGCGGGCACGGTGACGAACTGATGCCAGACGAACAGGCCGGGCGTCAGCATCGCGGCGACGCCGAGCGTCGTGCCGGCGGCAAGCCAGCTTTCCAGCTTCTTGTTTTCCGGTTCATAGGCCGCCCGGTTTCCCGGGCGGTGCCGAAAACGCAGGACACAGTACGCCATGAACAGCACGACGGCAACGAAGACGACGCCGGTGATCCAGAAGGTGATGATAAGCGTATTGTCTATGTAGTTCCAGTTGGACGCGATCGGCGTCCACCACCACGGGCTCAACAAATGGAACAACACCGATCCGGCGGCCAGCAAAACCAGAATAACCACCACGGCCATTTCTTGTCCCTCCTCGCCGCTCGCGGCTGTGGGCATGAATACGCAATCCGTAGAGTTCTAAATGCAATTATTGCACGAACGGAAAACGCTCGCAATTGACCGTTCGGTTGAGCGCCAGTGCGGCGTTTCCGACCGTCTCGTCTATTGCGAATATTGCTTGAGATAGGCAAGCAGGTTGAGGATATCGTCCTCGTCCTTCAGGCCGGGAAAGACCATCTTGGTGCCCTTCACCTTCGCCTTCGGATTGTGGAGATAGTCGCGCAACGTTGCCTCGTCCCAGACAAGCCCACCCTTGCCGGCATCGATCATCGCCGGCGAATATTTGAAGCTGGGATGCGTGCCGGCGGTGCGGCCGAGCACATGGTTGAGCGACGGGCCCACCTTGTTGGTATCACTGTCGACGACATGACAGATCGCGCATTTCTTGAAGACGGTGGCGCCGGCCTCGGCATCGCCCTCTTGCGCGAGGGCGGCGACGGGACAGAGCAGCGTTGTCGAAAAGGCAAGGGCAGCAACAAAGTTTCGCATGATACTTCCTCAAAATCGCCGGGCGCGGGGCAAGGAAGGCTATCGTCAATTCGTCGTCTTGGCGTACTTGCTTCTCTCAATTGGGCGCCACGGGCGGTTGATACTTGCGACGGCATGACGGTACGCCTCGTCCGTAAGATGTCAATCTCCGGACTTGGGCGATACCGTCCGCGCCGCGTCAGTCTCCGGCAAACATTACGGGCGACGCTGCAATCAGACCCGATTGCCGGCGGCGTCGAAGAAGTGCAGCCGCTCGGGCGGCAGCCGCACGGGGATCTCACCCGCTGCCTTAAGAAAGGTGCGGTCGTTGGTAAAGGCCTTGAAGCTCGCCTTGCCGAAGGACAGATGCAGGATGATGCCGAAGCCGGTCGGCTCAACCAGTTCGACGGTCGCCTTCAGCGCATCCGGTGCCGTGGTGCCGATCTCGACATGTTCCGGACGGATGCCGAGCGTCGCGCGGGCGCCATCCGTCAGTTGTGCGTGCGCTTGCGCCGGAATGGTCACGCCGCCATGTGTCTCGAAGCGTGGCGTCGCACCATTGCGATAGGTGCCTTCGAAGAAGTTCATGCCGGGCGAGCCGATGAAGCCGGCCACGAAGAGGTTTGCCGGGCGATCGTAGAGGTCGAGCGGGCTGCCGACCTGCTGCACGAAGCCGCCGTTCATGGCGACGATCCGGTCGGCAAGCGTCATGGCCTCGATCTGGTCGTGGGTGACGTAGATAGAAGTGGCGCCCAGATCCTTGTGCAGTTTCTTGATCTCGGCACGCATCTGTTCGCGCAGCCGCGCGTCGAGGTTCGACAGCGGCTCGTCGAAGAGAAAGGCCTTGGGTTCGCGCACGATGGCGCGGCCCATGGCGACGCGCTGACGCTGGCCGCCGGAAAGGGCGCGCGGGCGGCGCTCCAGCAGCGGATCGAGCCCGAGCTTGGCGGCAGCGCCCGAAACGACGCTGGCGATCTTCTCCTTGGCGGTCTTCCTGAGCCTCAGGCTATAGCTCATGTTCTTGGCCACCGACATATGCGGATAAAGCGCATAGGACTGGAACACCATGGCGATGTCGCGGTCCTTCGGCGCCAGTTCGTTGACGCGTTTGCCGGCGATGCGGATTTCGCCTGAAGTGACGCTTTCAAGGCCGGCGATCATCCGCAGCAGGGTGGATTTGCCGCAGCCCGACGGGCCGACAAGCACGACGAATTCGCCGTCGCCGATCTTCAGGTCGACGTCGTGCAGGACCGGGTGGATGCCGTAGGATTTACGGATATTGGCGATATCGATGGAAGCCATGAAACAATCCTCAGCCTTTGACCGCGCCGGCCGTCAGGCCCTGGACGAGATAGCGTTGAATGAGCAGGAAGAAGAGGCAGGCCGGGATCAGCGCCAGCACGCCGGCGGCCATCATCTGGCCGAAGTCGACCGAGAATTTCGACACGAACGACAGCAATCCAACGGGGAAAGTCGCCTGGTCGTTGCCCGAGATCAGCATCAGTGAGAACAGAAGCTCGCTCCAGGCGGCCGTGAAGACGAAGCCGAGTGTCGCGGCAATGCCGGGCAGTGTCAGCGGCAGGATGATCTGGCGGAAAGCCACGAACTGGGTGGCGCCGTCGATCATCGCGGCCTCTTCGAGGTCCTTCGGAATGCCGTCGAAGAAGGACTGCATCAGGAATGTGGCAAACGGCACGTTGAAGGCAGTGTAGACAATGACGAGGCCGGTCAGGCTGTTGGTAAGGCCGAGCGGCGACAGGATCTTGAAGATCGGCGCGACCAGCATGACGAGCGGGAACATCTGCGTCAGCAGCATCAGCGCCACCAGCCAGTATTTTCCGCGGAAATTGAAGCGTGACAGCGCGTAGCCGGAAAGCGATGCAAGGATGGTGACGATGACGGCCGTCGAGCCCGAGACGATCAGGCTGTTGCGGAAGAAGACCGGGAAGGCGCTGTGACGCAGCACGAAATCGAAATGCTCGAGACTGGCGCGCGACGGCCAGAGCCGGATGCCTTCGGAATACAGCAGATCGTTCGGCGTCACGGCCACTTTCAACAGCCAGTAGAGCGGGAAAAGCGCGAAGGCGATATAGGCGAGGATCGCCAGCCGATGCGCGGTCACGAGAAGGATAGGTTTGGCGCGCATCGGTCTCAATCCTTGCTCAGCAGCCATTGGCGCAGGATGACGATCAGCATGGAATAGGCGAGCAGCAGTGCCAGAAGCACCAGCGCGATCGCCGAGGCGTAGCCGAAGTCGAGCCGCTTGAAGGCCTGGGTGAAGATGTAGCTGGCGACGATCTGGGTGCGATCGGCCGGTCCGCCATTGGTCATGACGATGATCAGGTCGGCGAAGTTCGAGATCCAGACGGTGCGAAGCAAAATGGTGATGGCGATCGTCGGCGCCAGGAAGGGCAGGGTGATCGACAGGAACCGCTGCACCGGGCCAGCGCCGTCGATGCTGGCCGCCTCATAGAGATCGCGCGGGATCGCCTGCAGTGCGGCGAGCAAGGTGATGGCGAAGAACGGGATGCCCCACCAGACATTGGCGATGATCGGCCCCCACATCGCCAGCTGTGGGTCGGACAGGATGTTGGACGGCTCACTCATGATGCCGAGCGCGTAAAACCAGTGCGGCAGCGGCCCGACGACCGGATTGAACAGCCAGGACCAGTTGAGGCCGGCAAGGAAGCTCGGCACCGCCCAGGGCAGGAAAACGAGCGCCTGTGCCAGACCACGGCCGTAGAACGGCTTGTCGAGCAGCAGCGCGAGGATGAGCCCGAGGAGGAACTGCAGGAAGACGGAGGCGCCGGTCCACCACAGGGTGTTGCGCAGCGCCCGGTAGAACGCCTGATCCTGCGACAGCGCCCGGAAGTGATCGAGGCCGATGAAGGCACCGGAGAACGGATTGAGCAGCTGGATATCGCGGAAGGCGTAGGACACGCCCAGCGCCAACGGCACCAGCATGACGGTGACGATCAGGATCAGCGCCGGTGCGCTGTAGAGATAGGGTGCGGCCCCATCGGCGATATTCTTCATCAGCGGCCGGCGTGCGGGCAGGCCGTCATGGCGGGCGGCATAGGCCATCGGTCGAAATTTCCCCTGTGCGGCCGCCAGTTTTCTCGGCGTGCCCTGTTCTCAAGACATCGGGTGACCGGCGGCAGTCAGGGCCGCCGCCGGTCGAAGGCTCACTTCTTGGCGAGGTGCTTCTGCTGCGCCTTGGTGAGATACTCCGCCCACTGGGTGGCCAGATCCGTCGGCGTGATGTCACCGAGCAGGGCTTCCTGGGTCGTCTTGATCGCCAGCGAATCCTTGAAGAAGGCGAATTCTTCGAGGTAGGTCGGCATCACCGTCAGGACGACGTCCTTGTCGGCAAGCTCGTCGAACCAGCCCTTGAACTGCGGGCTGGCATAGAAGGGGTCCTTTTCCGCCGACTTGTGCACAGGCAGCGCGCCGGTGCGCTTGTTCCATTCAATGTTGCCTTCAGGCCCTTCGAGCGTTTCGATCAGCTTCCAGGAGAGGTCCTTGTTCTGGCTGGCGGACAGCATCGACCAGCCGGCAAAGCCGATGGTGGTGAAGGCCTTGCCGCTCGGGCCCTTCGGCATGGTGGTGACGCCGAAGTCTTCCGACTTCATCCGTTCGGCAATGGCGATCAGCGCGTCCGGATCCTGGTCGAGGAAGGCGCAGGTGCCGCTGTAGAAACCGGCGACGATTTCGTTGAAGCCCCAGTTGACGCTGTCCTTCGGTGCGAGCCCGTTCTTATAGAGGTCGATCACCCAGGTGAGACCCTTGACCCAGCCTTCGCTGTTCATCGTCGAGGTGCCGTCCTCGTTGAAGAAGGTGTTGCTGCCGGCCATCGTCGCGCCGAACATCACCCAGCCGTTGAGGCCGCCCGGACCGCCGCGCAGGCAGTAGCCGGACTTGCCCGGCAGCTTGGAGACGGCTTCCGACGCCTTGACGAAATCGTCCATGGTCTTCGGCGGCTCGCTGACGCCGGCTTCCGACAGCAGCTTCTTGTTGTAGAACATCGCGCGCAGATAGAAGCCGTAGGGCAGCATGTAGGCTGTGTCGTTGATGTCGCGGCCGAGCTCGAGCGTGCGCTCCGTCAGGCCCGGCGTGTGCTCCCACTTTTCGAGATAGGGCTCGAGGCTTTCGAGCATGCCGTTGTTGGCGTAGAGCGAAAGCCAGGTGTCCGGCATCTCCATGACGTCGGGCAGTTCGCCGGCCGAAACCATGGTCGCGAACTTCTGGAAGGCTTCGCCCCAGGGCAGCGAGATGATCTCGACCGTAGTGCCCGGATTTGCCGCCTCGAACTTGGCGACGATCGACTTCAGCGTTTCGGTGCGCTCGGGGCTGGTGATGACTTCGACGAGCTTCAGCTTGGTGTCGGCCAGCGCGCTTCCTGCCATCAGGGTGGCAAGCAGAGTGGCGGTAATCAGTTTCCTCATTTTTGTTCCCTTTGTTTTTTGATGGTTGATCCACATTCGAAGAGCGGGCGCGGAAAAACGTTGGCGCTTTCCTCATCCCGCTCCTGTCAGCCTGCTGAAGCGGTTGACATCGCCGCTTCAAGATCGCTCCAGAGGGCCTCCGTTCCCTCCAGGCCGACATGGAGCCGTACCGACCGCGGTGAGATGCCGAAGGCGGCCGCGGAATTGGGCTGGGCTTTCTGCGCCAGAACGACTTCGCCCGGCACGATGAGGCTTTCGTGTCCGCCCCAGGAAACGCCGAGCTTGAACAGGTCGAGGTGGTCGGCGAAGCGGCGCACGTCGACGCCGTCGCGGAAGATGAAGGAGAAGAGGCCGGATGTGCCGGAAAGGCCCGGCGGCAGGGTGTTGCCAAGGCCGGGGTGGCAGACGGTTTCGACCAGTGGATGCGCCTGCAGTCGCTGCGCCACCGTCAGCGCCGAGCGCTCGTGTGCCTTCATGCGGATCGGCAGGGTGCGAAGGCCGCGGATCAAGAGCCAGGCGTCGAAGGGCGAAAGCTTGCCGCCGAGATAGGGATAGGCTTCCGAGCGGATGCGGCCGATGAGTTCCTTCGAGCCGGCAACCACGCCGGCGACCACGTCGCTGTGTCCGCCGAGATACTTGGAGGCGGAATGGATGACGAGATCGACGCCGAGCGACAGCGGTTGCTGGAAGATCGGGCTTGCCCAGCTGTTATCGATGGCGGTGATGATACCCTGCTCCTTGGCAAGGCGGGCGAGCGCGGCGACGTCGTGGGTGTCCATCACCCAGCTCGTCGGGCTTTCCATGTAAAAGAGCTTGGCGCCCGGCAGGGCCCTGGCGACCGCTTCTTCGTCGCGGCCGTCGACATAGGTCACTTCGATCTTCATGCGCTTCAGATGCGTGCCGAACAAGCGGAACGCGTCGGGATAGACATGGTTGACGGCGACGATGCGGTCGCCCGGCTCGACGAAAGACAGCACGGTCGACGAGATCGCCGACATGCCGCTGGCAAAGCCGATCGCATCCTCGCCGCCCTCGAGTTTCGCCAGCATCTCCTCGAACATGCGCACGGTCGGGTTGAGGCCGCGGGTGTAGATCGGCCGCACGCGCTCGCCTTTGTAGGACGCGACCATGTCGTCATAATCCCTAAAGGTGAAAAGCGAGGTCTGGACGATCGGCGGTACGACGGCGTCGTAGGCATTGCCTTCGTCATGCGCGACGATCAGCGAGGCGTGGTCGAACGGATCGAGGCCGTTGTTCATTTGGACATTTCCTTGATGTCTTCCTCGACGATCGCGAGGATTTTCAGTGTTTCTTCGCGCGCCGCCTCGGGGTCCTGTGCGACAATCGCGTTGAAGAGGGTGCGGTGGAATGGAAAGGAGCGGCGGGCGAAATCCGACCGATCGAAGGGCTCTTCCCAGAAGCGTTCGAAGGCCTCGCGCATCTGTTCGAGCAGCTGCCGGAACAGGGGATTGTGGGTGGCGTCGTAGATCGCCAGATGGAAGGCGAGGTCTTCCGGGCCGGAGGTGCCCTTGGCGAGTTGCACGCGCTCCATCTCGTTGAGCTTTATCTCGATGATCTTCAGGTCGTCTTCGGTCCGCCGGCGCGCAGCGACCATGTTGGCCTCGACCTCGATGCCGCGGCGAACCTCGAGCGTCATCAGCATGATGTCGCGCAGATGGCCGGCGTCGAGGGTGAGCGGCATATGGACGGTGGCGGCGGATATGGTGCGCAGCAGATAGGTGCCGCTGCCCTTGCGCGCCTCGACGACGCCGAGCGCCTGGAAATGGCGGATGACCTCACGCACGGTCGAGCGCCCGACGGCAAGCGCCGTCATCAATTCGCGTTCCGCCGGCAGCCGATCGCCGGGTTTCAGGCCTGAATGCTGGACGTAGTCGGCAAGCGCGGCAATGACCTGCTGCGCCCGATCGGCGGGCGGCAGTGGCAGAAGCGCTGCTCTTGCTTGTTCAGTCATTCAGCCTCCCCCTCGGCGCCAAATTGGTCTGACATCTGATCAATATGACCAATGCATAGGTGCTGGTCAAGCAGGAACTTATAAAGTCCTCTGTCGGTTGACCTCGCCGCGGGCAGGCGTAGACATGGGGCAGGGAGCTTGAAGATGATGAAATCGGGATATCTGCTGGTCGCTGCCGCAATGATCGGCGCGGTGACGGTCGCCGGCGATACGCAGGCGCAAATGCGGACCAGGAAGGGCGAATATTACGAGGGCATTCAGCGTAAGCCTTATGGCCACTATTTCTGGATCTGGCCGCCGGAGGACAGGCAACCTGCCTATGAGCCGCGTCGGGGCAGGGACGCGGACGGCAGTCGACCGCAGAAGGGTCGCAAACCGCCGACCCGATAGCTGCTCATTCCTACATCCTGCCAAAGCGAGGCGGAGCGTACAGAAAAGTGGCGCCCGAGGGCGCCACCCAAATACTGTATCAGATCTGCACGATATGTGCGTCGCGCGGCAGCGACGACAGCACTTCCGGACCGTCCTCGCGCAGGATGACGATATCTTCCAGTCGGATGCCGAAGCGACCGGGCAGGTAGATGCCGGGTTCGATCGAGAAGACCATGCCTTCCTCCAGCACCGTTTCCGAAGTGGCCGTGATATACGGCGGCTCGTGGCCGTCGATGCCCATGCCGTGACCGGTGCGATGGACGAAATATTCGCCATAGCCGGCGTCCGCGATCACCTTGCGGGCAGCATCGTCCACATCCTTGGCGAGTGCGCCGGGGCGCGCGGCCTTGAGTGCCGCCTGAACGGCCCGCTCGACGATCGTGTGGATCTGGCCGTAACCTTCCGGTGCACGGCCGACGATCGCCATGCGGGTGATGTCGCTCGGGAAGCCCTGCTTGCGGCCGCCGATGTCGACAACAACGGCATCGCCTTCCTCAATCAGCCGCTCGCTGGCGGAATGGTGCGGGAAAGCGCCGTTGCCGCCGGCGCCGACAATCCAGAAGGCCGGTGCCGCACCTTCGGACGAGAAGTGCGCGCGGATTTCTGCGGCCAGTTCCTTCTCGGTCATGCCGGGGCGGATCTTGGAAAATGCCGCCTGCATGGCGCGGTCGGCAATGCCGGCATTCATCTTCAAAAGTTCGTATTCGCTCCTGTCCTTGCGCATGCGCAGGGCGCCGAGTGTTTCCGGCGTGAAGTCGCGGGCGGTGTCATCGGGCAGGTTGTCGATGAGCAGCAGCGCGAAATCGGCGCGCATGGTCTCGTCGATCACCACGCGGCCCGGCTTTTCGGCACCGATCCCGGCAAGCGCCAATCTCAGAGCCTCGAGCGGGCCTTCGGCGTCGGACCAGTTGTAGAAATCGATATCCGTATGTTCGCGCGTTCCCTCGGCATTGAGCGCCGGCATCAGGAAGGCTTCCTTCTGCGGGCCGATCAGCAGCAGGCAGGGGCGTTCGTCAGGATGCGGGTGATAACCGATCAGCCAATCCATGTGCGACCCGGGGGCGAGCGCAACCAGGCCGCTACCGGTTTCATTCATCTTGGCCCGCAGGGCGGCGAGGCGTGTTTTCGTCTGTTCTTTCATGGCGTTTCCAGTTCTGGTTCCGGCAGGGTTTAAGTGAGGTGAGGGGCCGCGCGCCGATCTCGTGTTCGGGCGTCGATCGACGCGCGGCGGTCGCCGGGCGCAGGCGCCCGGACGAAAGGCTGGTGATCTGAAGGGCGCAATCGCTGAAGCGCTCGTGCGGCCGGCTTCTGCATAATTCCTTAAATCGGTTTCGATTTAAGGAGAAAATTATGCAGCAAATTTAACGTGTTACAGCGACCTTAGCGCGTCATGTCTGACGCGCGGCGCTGTAAGGCGGGGCTATCCAGTGCCCTTGCCTGGGGTTGCCGCGGCACTGCGGCGGCCCTCGGCGCGTGTCACCGCGAACGCGCCTTCCGGCGTTTCGGCGGTCTGCGCGTCGCCGAAGACATCCATCGTGCAGGTGTGCAGGATGACCGTCGGTTCGCTGGTGTGGTTCCAGGTGAGGTGAGTCAGACCCGACAGGAAGTGTGCGGAATCGCCGGTTTCCAGCACCGTCTCTTCGCCGTCGATCTCGATCGTCAGCGCGCCCTGAAGGATGAAGAACATCTCTTCGCCCTCATGGGTCATGGCCTCGCTGCGGTGACCGGGCGGCGTGTGCACCACGGTGCTGCGCAGGATGCTGCCGGGAAAGGAAGCGGACAGGCGTTCGTAGGAGACATTGTTGTCGAGCGAACCGGCAAGTGCATAGGCGCGGCGTTGGTGATGGCGGGTAAACGGCGTGGCCACCCTGGGCGAGTTCAGGAACGTCCCGACCTCGACCTTCAGCACCCGGCAGACCGCGACCAGCGAGGTCAGCGACGGCACGGTGATGCCACGCTCGATCTGGGAGATGAAGCCCACGGAAAAATCGGCCCGATCCGCAACTTCCTTGAGCGTCAGCTTTAGGGCTTTGCGCCGCTCGCGCAGCCGATCCCCGAGCGGGGGAAGCTCCGATGCCGCACCGTCTGGCTGAGACTGCGAATCCACTGCGAAATCCCCCCTGATCCCACATCTTCGCTCGAGGAAGATCTCCTGCGTGGGTGCAAGCATCCGCGCCCGGAAATCTCAGGGATTTCATGGCTATGCGCTTGTATTTTCTGAACTTTGGTGCGGAGACTGCGGCTTGTCAATGGAAATTTTAGCCACACTAAAATTTCACCGGCGCAGCGAAGCTCAAGCGTCAGGCTGCGAGCTTCAGCAGGCGAGCGACGGCCTGCTGGTCGAAGCCGCCGATGCCCTCGCGAATGTCGGCTGCAATGGCATCGGCAACGGCATCCTCGTCGCGGCGGCGCAAGGCTTCGATCGCCTCGCGGTGCCGGTCGACGACATAGAGTTCGGTGACGTGCTCCATGGCGATGCCGAGGATCGGACCCAGCTGCAACCAGACGCTTTCGATCAGCGGCATGACGATCTGGTCGGGGTTGGCGGTGTAGATCGTGCGGTGGAAGGCCTGATTGGCGATCAGCGCCGCCGCCTGGTCGCCGCGGCGGATTTCGTCTTCGATGCTGTCGTCGATCGCGACGATGCGTTCGATCTGCCGCTCGGAGAGATGGGCGACGGCCCGGCGGGCGGCATGGCTCTCGAGCGCGATGCGAAGCGATATCAGCTCCTCGAAGCGGGCGGGCGTAATGCGCGGCACGACGATGCGGCGGTTTTCGAGGAACTGCAGCGCGCCGATGGAGGTCAGTTGCCGCAGCGCTTCGCGCACCGGCGTCGGGCTGCTTTCCAATGCCTCCGCAAGCCCCCTGATCGTCACCGAGGTGCCCGGGCGGAAGCTGCCGACCATGATCGCCTGACGGAGCCTGGCAAAGGCATAGTCATGCGTGGTCATGCCTTCCGGACGCTCGAGAAGAGGCAGCGATGGGATCTTCAAATCAGCAGGCTCCTTCTGCCACACGGGGAATAGTCGCGGGCTGATAGCATCAGTCGAGGTTGACTCCAACTCCTGAATTGTGTCAAGTTTCTGAAAATGTGATCACAAAATGAGATTTGCGATATGTCCCTCGACGCGGAAGACCCGAGTGCCTTCAAGGCCTGGCTGGAGCAGAACGGCCCTATCGAAAGCATCCAGGCCGTGGTCTGCGATCTGAACGGCATCATGCGCGGCAAGCGCGTGCCGGTGGAGCAGGCCTCCAAGGTGCTTGGCGGCGGCATCCGCATGCCGCTGTCGATCGTCGGCGTCGACGTCTGGGGCGAGGACATCATCAACAGCGAGCAGGTGTTTGCGAGCGGCGACAGGGACGGCATCTGCGCCGTCACCGGGCGCGGGGCGCTGCCGGTCAACTGGACCTCACGGCCGAGCGCTCTAGTGCCGCTCTGGCTGCTGCTCGAGGACGGCAAGCCGTTCCTCGCCGATCCGCGCCAGGCGCTGGCGGCGATCGTGCGCGAGTACGAAGAACTGGGCTTGCGCCCCGTGGTCGCGACCGAAATGGAATTCTATCTGATCGATCCGGAACCCGACAGCGCGGTGCCGCCGATCTCGCCCTATACCGGCAAGCGGCTCGATTCCGATGCGATCCTGTCGATCGACGAACTCGACGATTTCGGCGAATTCTTCTCCGACGTCTACAAGGAATGTGCCCGCCAGAACGTGCCGGCGGATGCGGCGATCGCCGAGAACGGCATCGGCCAGTTCGAAATCAACCTCTTGCACACAGACGATCCCTTGAAGGCGGCCGACGACGCGATCTTCTTCAAGCGCATCGTCAAGGGGGTTGCCCGCAAGCATGGGCTGGCGGCGACCTTCATGGCCAAGCCCTACGGCACCCGCTCGGGCAACGGCATGCACATTCACTTCAGCCTGCTCGACGCGGACGGCAACAACGTCTTCAACGACGGCAGCGACGAGGGGTCGGCGGTCCTCAAGAACGCAGTCGCGGGCCTGCTGCGCGGCATGTCGGAAACGACGTTGCTGTTTGCGCCGCATTTCAATTCCTACCGCCGGCTGCGCCCGGACACGCACGCGCCGACGGCGGTGTGCTGGGGCTACGAGAACCGCACGTCGGCGATCCGCATCCCCGGCGGCAATCCGGCGGCACGCCGTATCGAGCACCGCGTTGCCGGCGCCGATGCCAATCCCTATCTCGTCATCGCGGCGATCCTCGGCGCGGCCCTCGTCGGCATCCGCAACAAGTGGAAACCCTCGGCGCCGGTGACCGGCCGGGCCTATGCGGCGGAGAAACTGCCCAAAATTCCCGCCGATTGGGGGCAGGCGGTCGATGCCTTCGAGGCAGGGCCGATTGCCACCGAAATCTTCGACCCGACGCTTCGCTCGATGCTGATCGCCTGCAAGAGACAGGAGATCGCCGGTTTTGCCGAGCAGGTGACGGACTATGAATTCAGCGCTTACCTGGAAATCGTATGATGTCGACGCAACAGAAATCCTACGCCGGCGACGGCAGCTACCCCACGAGCTACTACGCCGCCTCCCGCAACATCATCCGCACGCCGGTGTCGCTCAAAGGACGCGTCGAGACGGATATCTGCGTCGTCGGCGCCGGCTATTCCGGCCTGTCGACGGCCATTCATCTCGCAGAGAAAGGCTACGAGGTCGTTGTGGTCGAGGGCGCACAGGTCGGCTGGGGCGCATCTGGGCGCAATGGCGGCCAGGTCGTCAATGGCCTGAACGCCAGCCTTGCCACCATCCAGCGCCGCTACGGCGAGGATGCGGCCCGCTTCGTCGGCGGGCTGGTGCAGGAGGGCGGCAAGATCATCCGCCGGCTCGTCAGCCAGTATCAGATCGACTGCGACCTGAAGCCGGGCAATATCTATGCGGCCTATACGCCGGCGCATATGAAGGAACTGGAAGCCAAGCAGGTGCTTTGGCGCAAATACGGCATGGACGACCATCAGTTTCTCGACCGCGACGCGCTCAGCAAGCTGGTGAACTCGGATGCCTATTGCGGCGGCATGCTGGACACGACGGGCGGGCACATGCATCCGCTCAATCTGGTGCTTGGGGAAGCGCGCGCCCTCGAAAGCCTCGGCGGCACGATCTATGAACAGTCGCCGGTCACGCGGGTCGACCATGAGGCGGCGAGGCCGACGGTCTATACCGCCGACGGCGAAGTGTCGGCGCGGATCGTCGTTCTCTGCGGCAACGCCTATCTCGGCGATGCGGTACCGAAGCTCGTCTCGCGTGTCATGCCGGTTTCCACCCAGATGATCACCACCGCGCCGCTCGGCGAGGAACTCGCCCATTCGCTCATTCCAAGCGACATGTGCGTCGAGGACGTGCGCTACATCCTCGACTATTTCAGGCTGTCGGCCGACAAGCGCATGATCTTCGGCGGCGGCACCGTCTATGGCGGCACCGATCCGGCCGACGTCGTGGCCAAGCTGAAGCCCAATCTGGAAAAGGTCTTCCCGAAGCTCAAGGGCGTGAAGATCGACTATGCCTGGAGCGGTAACTTCGCGCTCTCCTTCACCCGTGTACCGCAGATGGGCCGCATCGGTGCGAATACCTATTTCGCGCACGGCTATAGCGGCCATGGGGTGACGGGATCCCACCTTTTCGGACGCACGCTCGCCGAGGCGATCGACGGCGACGCGACGCGCTTCGACATGTTCGAAAAGCTGCCCTGGTATCCGTTCCCGGGCGGGCGGATGTTCCGTGCGCAATATTCGACGATCGGCTCCTGGTGGTATTCGTTCAAGGATGCCGTTGGCTGGTAAAAACCGTCTTCGGATTTTTCGTTTGCCTGGAACAAAAAGGCGGCAGGATCGTTTCCTGTCGCCCGATCGCCTGCACGCATCCGTCTCTCTGGAGGCTTTTCTCGGCTCGTCGGCGCTAGAGCGTTTCCGGTTTAGACGGAGCCGCAGAAACGCTCTATCTCCTTGTTTGTACGCATTTCCTGACGGAAAACCGCTTCGCACTTTTCCTGGAAAGGCTCTAGGGAAGCCGGTTGTTGCCGGCGGCATTCGGGCATAAGATCGGGCACCGAAAGGCGGGAATGAACGGCTCTGCCGGCTTCGTCGAAGTAGAGGTTTGCGCTGCCCGATGACGTGTCTTTTGCCGACCGTCACCATCCACATTTCGCGCTCTGGTCGCGGCTGCGGCGCGTCTCAATTTCAGTTGTTTCTTGCGTGCACAGGCAGCACTGATTTCGTCCTCCTATGAGGGAACAAAAGGGTTCGCGAAACATTCCTGCCGAACGAGGGAGGTTGGAGATGTTCGTACGCTTTGGCTATGAGATCGGCATCCGCTGCCCCCAGCCGACGCCGATGATGACTTACCTTTCCGTCGTCGCCGAGAAGCGCCGCGACATCCGGCGCGAGCGCGGCCCCGTGACCTCGCCGATCGTCAAGATGGAGGAGATCGTCGATCCGCACGGCAATGCATGCCTGCGCATGATCGCGCCCGAGGGGGACTTCAAGCTGAGCTATGATGCTGTGATCGAAGACGACGGCAGGCCCGATGTTTCCGATCCGCTGGCACAGGCTGTGCCCGTCGAGAGGCTACCGCCGAACACACTGCCCTATCTGGCTGCCAGCCGCTATTGCGAAACCGATCGGCTGGGCACGCTTGCCTGGAGGCTTTTCGGGGACGTGGCACCCGGCTGGCCGCGCGTGCAGGCGATCTGCGACTATGTGCACGAACGCCTGGTGTTCAGCTATGGCTATGCCCAGGCGATGCGGACCGCGCTCGAGGCCCATGAGGATCGTCTCGGCGTCAGCCGTGACTATGCGCACCTCGCCATCGCGCTTTGCCGTTGCATGAACATGCCGGCGCGATACGTCAACGGCTACATGGCCGACCTCGAAACCGAGCAAAGGGTGGCGCCGATGGATTTCAATGCCTGGTTCGAGGTTTTTCTCGGCGACCGCTGGTACACGTTCGACGCCAAGAACAATGCGCGCCGGGCGGGGCGCATCGCCGTCGCCCGTGGCCGCGATGCCGCCGACATCCCGCTCATCCAGACCTTTGGAAAACACGAGCTGACTGGGTTTACGGTGTGGACCTGCGTCGAGGCGGATGGCGGGCTGAGCCGCTCGCACCGCGATGCCAATGTGTCACTTTTGACGCCATGGTTCAGCGAAAGCTGGTCGAGGCACGTGCAGGAACGCGACCGCAATCGCCACTGAAGGCGCCGCCCGGCGGACGATTTTTTACTTTCGGGGTGGAATCGAGAAATTAATATCTATAAACTCAATCGAGAATATCGGAGAACATGGCTATTGCCGGCCTGTTCCCGGCCTGAACGACGGAGAGACGCGATGAACGCTGCGAAGCCGACAATCCAGTCCCGATATGCGTCTTACGCGGCAGCCCCGCCGCGTCGATCGCCCATCACCCTGTTTCCGCACGCGATCGCCTTCGTGGCCGCGTTCTGTTTCGTTTCCGCCGTCGTCATCGGCGCCCTCTAAACGCTCTTCGAGACTGCTAGCCGGCGCGTGACAGATGCTCGTGGACCGCCAGCCAGGCTCCAGTCCCGTCCCGTTCGAACACGATTGTTTCTCTTTCCTGCGACGTCAGTGCTTCACCGCCGATCTCAAGTTCGGTCTGAACGCCGTGCGTGAAGACGGCAACGTTACCCATCACTTGCACATGCCGGTCACTGGACTGGCAGGCTCGGACGCGGAAGCTGTCGCGGGTCTCCCACAACGCCCATTCGGCCTCGTATTCCGCCCGGCTGCGCAAGGGGCGATCGAGATTGTGGAAGATGAAGGTGGCATTCGGCGCGAAGGCCGAAAAGTAAGTGGCGGCATCATGGCGGGCAAAGGCTGCGACGAGCCGATCGGCGGCGGCAAGCACCGACTGTTCCAAGTCTTGCATCGATACTCTCTTCATTGTCCGGATTGAATTATGGCGCCGCGATCAGCGTTGCGAGCGGCCGGTTCTGTCTGCTGACGCGTGCCTTGAGTTCTTCAAGCGGCATCGCCTCGTGCTTGGCGAATTCGATGAACATCATATTGAGATTGTTGAACAACATCTCGCCGATCGCGCGAACGTCGGTGCCCGGGGAGACGAGGCCCTTCACCTGCAGCTTGTGGATGAGTGTCGAGACCTGGTCGCAAAGCCGGCGGTCAAGCTCGGTATAGCGCTTGCTGAAAGGGCTCTCCGGCTGCTGGATCGAAATTGCCATGGCGGTGCGCCACATCTCCTTGCTGAGATAGACGAGCGAGTGATCGTAGTATTGGCCGATCAGGGCCTCCAGCGCGCCTTCGACGGAGGAGGGCGGGTTGTCGACGATGGTGCGTCCGGCGGCAAGAACTTCCTCCACTTCCATGGAGACGGTGGCGACCAGGATGTCGCCCTTGTTTTCATAGTAGTTGTAGAAGGTTCCGACCGAAACTTCGGCCCGTTCGGCGATGTCCTCGATGCGGGCGCTGTCGTAGCCGACCTCGCGAAACAGGAGAGCCGCGGCGTCCAGGATACGTCTGTTCCGCTCGGCTTTCTGCCGTGCGCGCAGCCCTGTCATATGCATGTCCTTGAATTCTGAATGTCCTCAAAATTGAGATTGACTTAAAAAATGAATTCATTCAATCTTTTTTTGAAGACGCCGAAACGAGCGTCAAAACAAGAGGGCAACAGCATGATGCAGTCAGTTCGTGACGGCGCGCACCTGCGCCGATTTTTCTCCTCGGTCGCCGCAAGCGCGATCGTCGCCGCCTCGCTCGTCTCGGTTCCGGCACCGGCTTTTGCCACCGAAGAACTCAACGCGCTCGTCTGGTGCGACCACACGGATCCGGCCCTGGTCGAGCCGTTCGAAAAGGCCAACGACGTCAAGGTCAACCTGAAGGTTTATGAGGGCACCGGTGCCGCGCTCTCGATCCTCGACCAGTCCCGTCCGGGCGATTGGGATGTGCTGGTGATCGACGGCGTCGACGTGCACCGTGCCATCGATCTCGATCTGCTCGCAGAAATGCCGGCCGATGCCCTGCCGACGGCCGATATCTTCCCCGAGGTCCGGATGGAGGCCAACAACATGAAGGACGGCAAGACCTACGCCGTCACGGAGAAGTTCGGCTACAACACCATCTCCTACGACAAGTCGAAGGTCGATCCGAAGGACATGCAGGATCTCTCGGTGATCTGGTCGGACAAGTACAAGGGCCGCATCGCGCTTTACGACTACTACCTGCCGATGATCGGCCTCGTCGGTCTCGGGCTGGGCAAGAAGACTGCTGATCTGACCGAGGCCGACATGCCGGCGATCAAGGAAAAGCTGGCGGTGATGCGCGCCATGTCGAAGCAGGTCAGCGACGTCGTCTCCTCGCAGACGGCGCTGGCGACGGGCGAGGTCGATATCCTGGTCGGCGGCGGCGAGTGGATCACCGCGGTGCTTTCGGCCGACAAACCCAATCTCGACTGGACGATCCCGGAGCAGGGGGCGGTGCGCTGGGCGCAGTCGATCGGCGTGATGAAGGATTCGTCCAAGCAGGATCTGGCGCTGAAGTTCGTGCAGTACATCGTCAGCCCCGAGGGCCAGGCGCGGCTTGCGACATCCTCCTGCTACTGGGCGATGCCGGCAAACAGCAAGGCGGGCGAGCATCTGACGGACCAGCAGAAGGCGGCGCTGCGCTTCAACCAACAGGCCGAATACCTGAAGAAGACGCAGCTCTATCCGATCCCGTCCACCGAACTGGATCAGCAGTTCCAGGATGCCTGGACGGAAATGCTGCAGCAGTAACGCCCCGCGCGCGGTGAACGTATAGGCGTTCATCCGTGGGGCAGCCCGATCGCCGCCCCACCGTCCGGCGGGTTGTTGAACTGCGCCCATCATCCTTGTCATGGTGGGCGCTCAAATCTGGAGCTTTCATGACTGCGACAACGCTCGAAGATGCCGACCGCCGGAAAGCCTGGGGCTTTGCCGCCCCTGCGCTTTTGTGGACGCTCGCCTTCTTCGTTGTTCCTTTCCTGTTCATGGCGGCGATGAGCCTCTGGAAGCGCGAGGGGCGGGAGATTGTCCGCGTCTGGAATCTCGACAATTATCTGCGCTTCTTCTCCGAGAGCGCCCTGTTGCAGGGCCTGGTCAATTCGCTGGAAATCACTGTCATCGTCACGGTGCTTTCGGTGCTGCTTGCCTATCCGCTCGCTTGGATCATTGCCGAGCGCGTGCCGAAGCGGTTTCAGCGCCTGGCTCTGATCCTGGCAATCCTGCCGTTCTGGACCTCCTATGTCGTCCGCTCCTATTCCTGGCTGCTGGTGCTGTCGAAGAATGGCGTCATCAACCAGATGCTGACGGGTCTGGGGCTGATAGCCGAGCCGCTGGAGATCGCCAGCACGCGAACGGCGACGGTGATCGGCTTCGTGCACTTCTTCATCATGCTTTTGACGCTGACCATCTATTCGAACCTGATCCAGCTCTCGCCGAACTATCGCCGCGCGGCCGCCGACCTTGGCGCCAACGCCTTCCAGACTTTCTGGCACGTGGTCTTGCCGCTGACATTGCCCGGTATCATGACCGGTGCATTTCTCACCTTCGTGCTTTGCATCGGCGACTACGTCACGCCGCAGATCCTCGGCGGCAACAACGAGCTGGTGCTGCCGCAGATCATCATGCTGCAACTGGGCCGGCGCGCCGATTTTCCGATGGCAGCGGCGCTGTCGATCATTCTGATGCTGGCCGTCACCGCCGCCTACGTGCTGTGCGCCCGTTGGCTGAAGATCGAGAGGGCCTGATGCTGCGCAGAATTCTCGTCAGTGGTGTGTCCTGGGCCTACCTTGCTCTCGTCTACGCCTTCATCTTCCTTCCGGTGGCGGTGCTCGTGCTGTTCTCCTTCCAGGACGGGCGGCTGCCGGTGCCGCCGTTCAACGGCTTTTCCACCCAGTGGTACGAGGCGGTCTTCGTCGACCGCAAGCTGATGGCGGCGCTCGGCAATTCGATGCTGGTCGCGATCTCTTCATCCGTGGTCTCCTGCGTGCTCGGCTTTCTCGCCGCCTATTCGCTGGCGCGCTACAAGCTGCCGGGCTCGGCCTTGCAAAGGGGCCTGCTGATCGCGCCGATGACGGTCAGCTATCTCATCATCGCGCTCGGGCTGCTGGCGCTGCTCAACGCGCTGCATATGCCGCTGTCGCTTCTGACGGTCGGCATCGGTCACGTGGTGATCAACCTGCCGCTCTGCTTTGCGATCATCTATGCCTCGATGGGCGATCACCAGATCAACATCGAGCGGGCGGCACGCGACCTGGGCGCTAGCGATTTCAAGGTCATGACGCTGGTCACCGCGCCGATGCTGATGCCCTCGATCCTGGCCGCCTTCTTCCTGTCGGTGACCTTCAGCTGGGACGAGTTCATCATCGCTTTTCTGCTGTCGCGCTTCGACGTGACCCTGCCCGTCGAGATCTGGAGCATGCTGCGCTCCGGCCTCAACCCCAAGACCAATGCGATCGGCTCGCTGGTCTTTCTTGCCTCGGTGGCGCTGCTGCTGATCCTGGAGTTTTCCCTGTTCGGAAGGACGAAGAAACAATGACCGCTCCCGTCTCGATCGAAAACGTCAGCAAGACGTTCGGGCACTTCAAGGCGCTGGACAAGGTTTCGCTCGACATCCGAGCAGGAGAGTTCATCGTTCTGCTCGGCCCGTCGGGCTGCGGCAAGACCACGCTCCTTTCCATTCTCGGCGGGTTCCTGTCGCCAAGCTCCGGCCGCGTCGTGATCGGCGATCGCGACATGACCTTCGTGACGCCGGCCAAACGCCCGACGACGACGATGTTTCAGGACTATGCGCTGTTCCCGCATATGCGGCTTGTCGACAATGTCGGCTTCGGGCTCCGGATGCGCGGTCTCGGCAAGGCCGAGCGGGACAAAAAGGCGCTCGGTTTTCTCGATCTCGTCGGCCTCAAGGCGTCCGCCGGCAAGCGGCCGCACGAACTCTCCGGCGGACAGCGCCAGCGGGTGGCTCTTGCCCGCGCCCTTGCGGTCGATCCCGAAGTGCTGCTGCTCGACGAGCCCCTCGGCGCCCTGGATCTGAAGCTTCGCCGGCAGATGCAGGATGAGTTGAAGGCGATCCAGAAGCGGGTTGGCACCACTTTCGTCCATGTGACCCACGACCAGGAGGAGGCGATGGCGATCGCCGACCGGATCGTCGTCATGAACCAGGGGCGGATCGAGGATTTCGGTCCGCCGTCGCAGATCTACATGCGGCCGCGGTCGCTGTTTTCGGCGGGCTTCATGGGCGAGGTCAACTTCGTCTCCGGCCGGGTGCGGGCCGCCGACGCATCGTCGGCCGAGGTCGAAACATCGCTCGGCAACCTGGCGCTTCCCGCCGCCAACTTCACCGCTGCAGCGCCGAAGGCCGGCGACGCGATCACGCTCACCATCCGGCCGGAGCATTTTCGCGGCGCGGACAAATCGGATGATCCGATGTTCACGCTCGGCGATGCGCGCGTCGCCGGCAGCGCCTTCTTCGGCACCCACTACCGTTGCCATCTCCAGCCTTGCGCGACCGACGGCGACGCGCTGGTGGCGCACCTGCCGCAATCCTCCGACGTGCGCGACGGCGAGATCATCCCCCTTGCGGTGCGGGCTGCCGACGTCGTAGCCTTACCGGCGGCAAGCGGAACCCTTTAGCAACATGCGGCGAATTGCTCCGAAAGACTGGTATGCGGTGAAACGTCTCGACGACGATGTCACCTACATCTGCGAACCCTTCATCCAGGAGTTCTACCGTTGCAACATGTGGCATGTGCGCGGGCGCGACCGCGACATGCTGGTCGATAGCGGCATGGGGGTCGTGTCCTTGCGCGAGTGGGTGCCGCTGGTCACCGAGCGCAAGCTGACCGCCGTCGCCAGCCATACGCATTTCGACCATATCGGCTGCCATCACGAATTCGATTGCCGGGCAGTGCATGCGGCGGAGGCCGAACTGCTGGCGCATCCGACGCGTGCCAACACGCTCGCCGATCCCTATGTCGCCGACGAGATCTTCGAGGCGCTGCCGCCCGAGCCCTATGCCTCGACCACCTATGCGGTGAAGGCTGCGCCGGCGACCATCGTTCTTGCCGATGGCGACCATATCGATCTCGGCGATCGCCGCTTCGAGGTGATCCATACGCCCGGCCATTCGCCCGGCGGCATCGCTCTTTGGGAAGAGAAGACCGGCGTGCTCTTTTCCGGAGACATCCTCTACGACGGGCCGTTGATCGAGGATACCTACCACGCCAATGCCGACGACTATCTGGCGTCGATGGAACGGTTGCTGCGCATTCCGGCGCGTATCGTCCATGGCGGACATTTTCCGAGCTTTTCAGGCGAGCGCTACCGCGCGCTCATCAAGGACTGGCTCGCGAAGAAAGAAAAGACAATCTGACGGGAAGGAGGAGCGCATGCTCGACAAGAGGAAGTTTTATATCGATGGCCAATGGGTCGACCCGATCGCGCCGAACGATCTGGAGGTGCTGAACCCGGCGACCGAGAAGGCGGTTGCGGTGATCTCGATGGGGACCGCTGCGGACATCGATCGCGCCGTCGCCGCCGCGAAAAAGGCCTTCGCCACCTATAGCCGCAGCAGCGTCGACGAGCGGCTGGCGCTGCTTGAAAAGCTGCTGGCGATCTACAAGCGCCGCTATGACGAAATGGTCGCGACCATCACCATGGAGCTCGGTGCGCCGACGACGATGACGCGCGAGCAGCAGGCGGACGTCGGCGTCGGTCATCTGCAGGGCTTCATCGATGCGCTGAAGCGGCTGAAGACGCGCGACACGCTGCCGAACGGCGACGTGATCCTGCGCGAGCCGATCGGTGTCTGCGGCCTGATCACGCCCTGGAACTGGCCGATCAACCAGATCGCGCTCAAGGTCGTTCCCGCACTTGCGACCGGCTCAACCTGCGTGCTGAAGCCGAGCGAATTCACCCCGCTCAACGCCATGCTCTATGCCGAAATGATCGATGAGGCCGGTTTCCCTGCCGGCGTCTTCAACCTTGTCAACGGCGACGGCATCCATGCCGGAGCGGCGCTGTCGAAGCACCGGGACATCGACATGATGTCGTTTACCGGTTCGACCCGCGCCGGCATCGCCGTCAGCAAGGATGCCGCCGAAACGGTCAAGCGCGTGACGCTCGAACTCGGCGGCAAGTCGCCGAACATCGTCTTTGCCGATGCCGACCTCGAAGACCGGGTGACCGGAAGCGTGTTCGAGTGCTTCAACAATTCCGGCCAGTCCTGCGATGCGCCGACGCGCATGCTGGTCGAGCGCAGCGTCTACGACAAGGTCGTCGAGATCGCCGGCCGCGTCGGTCGTGGAGCCGAGGTCGGCGATCCGACCAAGGAGGGCAGCCATATCGGACCGCTGGTGAGCGACGTCCAGTTCGGCCGCGTCCAGGCGCTGATTGAGGCCGGCATTGCCGAAGGCGCGCGTCTTGTCGTCGGCGGTGCCGGCAAGCCGGAGGGCTTCGAAACCGGCTACTTCGTCAAGCCGACCATTTTTGCCGACGTCAACAACACCATGCGCATCGCCCGCGAGGAAGTGTTCGGCCCGGTGCTGGCGATTATCCCCTTCGATACTGAGGAGGAGGCGATCGCCATCGCCAACGACACCAACTACGGCCTTGCCGCCTATGTGCAGACCGGTGACCCCAAGCGGGCGGAGCGGGTGGCTTCGCGGCTGCGCGCCGGCATGGTTCACATCAACGGTGGGCCGCATCGTTACGGCAGCCCGTTTGGCGGCTACAAGCAGTCCGGCAATGGTCGGGAAGGCGGCATGTTCGGCCTTGAGGATTTCCTCGAGGTCAAGACGGTGCATATTCCCGACGCCGCCTGACGAGACGAAGCATTGCGCCGACGAGGCGCAACAGAACCATCTGGCGGCCGCCGTGTTTCCGCATGGCGGCCGTCTTTGTTGCATCGGGCGATTTATTGCGACTGTCGCCGATGTCGCTCTTCTGCTAGCTGCCTTGTCACGGGTGCCATGATCGCCCGCCAGCAGATAGCCGGACATTGCCGTGACCTCAGCGCCCGCCACCGCCTCTTCCCGTAACCGCCTTGCCATGGCCGCTCTCCTGATCGGCGGGGCTGCGATCGGCGGCTCGCCGATCTTCGTGCGGCTGTCCGAGGTCGGGCCGATGGCGACTGCCTTCTGGCGTGTGGCGCTGGCGCTGCTTCCTCTGCTCGCCTGGTCGTGGTTTCGCGGGGCGCCGGCATCGGACCGGCGGCCCGAGCGGCTCTCGGAATATGCGCTGCTGGTGCTGCCGGGTGTCTTCCTCGCGATCGACCTTGCCGCCTGGCACTATGCGCTGACCAAGACGTCGGTTGCCAACGCTACGCTGCTTGCCAACCTTGCGCCTGTTTTCGTGACGCTCGCAAGTTGGCTGCTTTTCCGCGCGCGCATCAGCGGCGTCTTCGCCGCCGGCCTCGTGACGGCGGTCGCCGGCGTGGTCATCCTCAAGGGCGGGCCGATGGCGCTTGGCGACGGTGATCTGCTGGGTGATGGCGTCGCCGTCGTCGCAGCGATGTTTTATGCCGGCTACATTCTGGCGATCGGCCGGCTGCGTAGCCTGTTCAGCACCATCCGGATCATGGTCTGGAGCACGGCATCGGCCGCCATCTGCATGCTGCCGATCGTGCTTCTCTCCGAGCCGACATTGTTGCCTCCGACCCTCTTCGGCTGGTCGATGCTGTTCGGTCTGGCTTTTGTCAGCCATGCGGGCGGGCAGGTCGCGATCACTTATGCGCTTGCCTACCTGCCGCCAGCCTTCTCGTCGCTGACGCTGCTGCTGCAGCCCGTCGTCGCTGCGATCCTCGCCTGGATCCTGCTTTCCGAGCCTGTCGGGCTGATGCAGGCGATCGGCGGGGCGATCGTGCTCGTCGGCATCCTGATCGCCCGCCGCGGTTAGACGCCACTACAGGCCGGGGAGGTTGAAGTCGGCGAGCCGCTCTTCCAGCTGGCGGATCGTGTCGGCGTCGGCATTGGCAAAGGCAAAGCGCAGGTAATTTTCCTGGCCCTCGCCGAAATAGTCGCCCGGCAGGCAGACGACGCCGGCGAGTTTCGCCAGTTTCTCGGCAACGAACTGCGAATCGATATCCGGGAACGGATGCCTGACATAGGCGAAGTAGGCACCGATCGCCTGTAGCTTCCATTGCGGCAGCCGGCTCATGACATCGCGCAGCGCATCGGCACGCGTGGCGATTTCGGCGCGATTGCCAAGGCGCCAATCGGCAAGCGCGGGAATAGCTTTGGCGACCGCGGCCTGGGCCGAGCGGGGTGCGCAGATCTGCAGGTTGTCCATGATCTTGGTGACCTGCTCCACGAGCGCTGGCCCGGCCGTGATCGCGCCGAGACGATGGCCCGGAATGCAGAAGGATTTCGAGAAGCTGTAGAGGCCGATGAAACTGTCCTGCCATCCTTGCGCCTGCAGCAATTCGTGTGGGGCCGCGGCGGCGTCGGGCAGGAAGTCGCGGTAGGTTTCGTCGAGAATCAGCCAGGTACCGTTGGCGCGGCAGACGTCGTGAATGCGCGACAGAAGCTCGGGCGGATAGATCGCACCGGTCGGATTGTTCGGCGACACGAGCGCAAGCGCGCGGATACCCGGGCGCAGCGTTGCCGCGATTGCGTCCACCTCCGGCAGGAAACCGGCACCGGCATCGCAGGGCACCAGTTCGACATTGATGCCGAGCATGGCCAGCGTCGTTTCCTGGTTGAAGTAATAGGGGTTGGTCATCAGGATCGTATCGCCGGCCGCGGCGATCGCCATTGCGGCACAGATGAAGGCCTGGTTGCAGCCCGAGGTGATGTGGATGTTGTCGGCCGTGATCGCAGAGCCATAAAGGCTTGCCACATGCGCGGCATAGGCCTCGCGCAGCACGGCTTCGCCCTCGATCGCGCCATAGCCGGTATAGGCAGTCGATGCCGCCGCTTCGCCGAGCCATGCCAGCATGTCCGGGTGCGCCGGATAGCCGGGCACCGCCTGCGACAGGTCGATCAGCGGCCCGCGGGCGCCATCATAGCTTTTCGCCCAGGCAAGCACCGACGGCACGGGCGGCGGCGAGAGCTTTTCGACGAGCGGATTGAAATGCGGCATGGCGGGTGTTCCTATGTCTCAGGCTTTGTTCTTGCGTTTCTGTGGGCGGTCCAGCCGCCGGCCACGGGCCGGGGCTGAAACCGGCTGAAAACCGTCGTTTACCGATTTACGGTCTGTCGGATCGGATTTCGAGGCTCGGCTGCGAATAATCGTGCGCGCCGAAGTCTGGAGTTCCGGCATCGGGTCGTTTTCCAGCGCCGAGAACATCCAGTCGATGAAGATGCGCACGATCGGCGCGGCCAGTACCTCGTTGCGGCAGGCGACGTAAAAGGCGTCGTTGGCCGGAACCGTCAGGTCGAAAGGCGCGATCAGTTCGCCGCGCGCGATCAGGCTGCCGGCGGTGATGGTGTCGCCGAGCGCGACACCCTGATTGTGCAGCGCCGCTTCGGTCGAAAGCCGCGCATCGCTCATGAAATGCTGGCGGCCGCGCTGCAGGTCGCTGGCGTCGGCTGCCGCCAGCCAGGTGTTCCATTCGCGGCCGTCGTCGCCATGCAGCATCACATGGTCGCGCAGGTCGCGCACGGAGCGCAACGGCCGCATGTTCAGCAATGTCGGGCTGACCACCGGGAACAGTTCCAGCCGGCTCCAGAGCTTCGACCAGCAGCCAGGCCAGTTGCCGTCGCCGTAGATCAGGCAGACGTCGACATCGGACGCATCGAGATAGGCGGCGTCATTGGAGGCGATCAGGGTCAGGCGCACGTCGGGAAACTGCTCGGTGAAGAGATGCAGACGCGGGATCAGCCAGAAGGAGAGCAGGGCGGGAACGCAGGTGATGCGCAATTCGCCGCTGGTCGTCGGGCGCGTCATGGCCGCTGTCGCCGCAGCGATCTCGGCAAACGCATGGGTGACGGCCGGCAGCAGCAGGGCGCCCTGCGGCGTCAGTTTCAGCCGCTTGCCGCCGCGCTCGAACAGCGTGGCGTTGATCGACAGTTCGAGCGCGCGGATCTGGTGGCTGATGGCGCCATGCGTCACGTTCAGTTCGCGCGCGGCAGCCGACACGGAGCCACGGCGCGCCGTTGCCTCGAAGGCGCGCAAGGGGTTCAAAGGCGGCAGGCGGCTGGACAAGGAGGTCAGTTCCGGCGGGCTGTTGTTATGTGAATTTTTCTCACACGAAACGCTATAACAATGTCAATTGATTTTCCAGAGGATTTGTCACCTAATGCTGGTCAACAAGGGCAAAAAAAGCCTGGGGAACATGATTGCGCCGGAGAGAACCGGCCCCATCCGCAGATAATGATCTGTGGCGCCTTTGTGCGCATTCCCCGGCTGACATGACGGAGGTTTGTAAGGATGGCCTGGGACGAAAAGAAGCTTGGCGAACTCAAGGCGAAATACGGCGAGAGCCATGGCGGCGAACTGTTCGACCCGACTTTCCGCCGCGTCGCCGACAAGATCTTCACCAAGAGCGGCACGCGCCTTGCGCCCTATTCCGGCATCCCGACATTCCTGACCGCGCCGCATATGGCTGTCGATGCCGACGAGCCTGATTTCGGCAATCTGCAGGTCGCGATCGTCGGCATTCCGATGGATCTCGGCGTCACCAACCGTCCGGGTTCGCGCTTCGGACCGCGGGCGTTGCGTTCGATCGAGCGCATCGGCCCCTACAACCACGTGCTCGGCTGCGCGCCGGTTCACGAACTGCGTGTTGCCGACATCGGCGACGTGCCGTTCCAGAGCCGCTACCGGCTGGAACTCAGCCACGAGGACATCGAAAAGCGCTTTAACCAGATCGTCGATGCCGGCGTCATTCCGCTGTCGGTCGGTGGCGACCATTCGATCACCCATCCGATCCTGAAGGCCGTCGGCAAGAAGAAGCCGGTCGGCATGATCCATATCGATGCCCATTGCGACACCGGCGGCGCCTATGACCTCACCAAGTTCCACCACGGCGGTCCGTTCCGCAACGCGGTGCTCGACGGCGTGCTCGACCCGACCCGCGTGGTGCAGATCGGCATCCGCGGCTCGGCCGAATATCTCTGGGAGTTCTCCTACGAGTCCGGCATGACCGTCATCCATGCGGAGGAAGTGACCGGTCTCGGCATTCCCGCGATCATCGAGAAGGCGAAGAAGATTGTCGGCGACGGCCCGACCTATCTCTCCTTCGACATCGACAGCCTCGATCCGAGCTTTGCGCCGGGCACCGGCACGCCTGAGGTCGGCGGCCTCACCACCCGCGAAGTGCTGGAACTGATCCGCGGCTTCAAGGGCGTCAACCTGGTTGGCGGCGACGTCGTCGAGGTCGCGCCGCAGTATGACTCGACGACCAACACGGCGCATGCCGGCGCCCAGGTTCTGTTCGAGATACTCAGCCTCATGGTCTTCAGCCCGGCCGTTACCGGCAAGTCCGCCTGACGCCTGAGAAAAAGATTGTCGGCTGCCGGACTGGAAGCGGCGGCCGGCCAACAAATGCCACAACCAACAATGCTTCCGGACAGGGGAACGACAATGACAATTCACAAGACGATGAAAGCAGCATTCGCCGCCGCTCTGATGCTGGGCGCGGCAACCGGTATCGCGCGTGCCGACGCGCTGGCCGACATCAAGTCGGCGGGCCAGATCAATGTCGGCATCTTCTCGGACTTCCCGCCCTTCTCCTCGGCCAGTGCCGATATGAGCATCAAGGGATATGACGTCGATGTCGCCCAGCAGATTGCCGACGGCCTCGGCGTCAAGCTCAACCTGGTCAGCGTCACCGGCCAGAACCGCATTCCCTATCTCAACGACAAGCGTGTCGACATCCTGATGAGCGTCGGCTTCTCGAAGGAACGGGCGGAGGTGATCGACTTCGCTGCGGCTTACGCGCCTTACTACATCGCCGTCATCGGTCCGGCCGAACTCAAAGTGGCTGGCAAGGATGACCTGGCCGACAAGACGATCGCCGTCAACCGCGGCACGCTCGAAGATACCTCGCTGACCGAGGCGGCGCCGTCGACGGCTGAGATTCAGCGCTTCGACAACTACAATGCCGTGATCCAGGCATTCATCTCCGGCCAGACCCAGCTGATGGTCGTCGGCAACGACGTCGGCGCGCAGGTGCTTGCCCGCCAGGAAGCGCTGAAGCCGGAGCAGAAGTTCCAGCTCTTGACCTCGCCCTCGCATATCGGCCTCAACAAGAACGAGGAAGGCCTGAAGACGGCCGTCAACGACGCCGTCGCCAAGATGCTTGCCGACGGCAAGCTGAACGCCAGCTCCGAGGCCTGGCTGAAGACGTCGCTCAACCCCGAAAACCTCAAGGACTAATCAGTACTTGACGCCCACGGGGACATGCGTCTCCGTGGGCTTTTCGGGGGAAGGTTGCGACGATGGGTTACGGCCTCGATTTCGGGTGGCTTCGGGACGCCGCGGGCGCAATCGCCCATGGCGCCGCGATGACGCTCTTTCTGATCGCCTGCACGACGGTGCTCGGCATTTTGATCAGCATTCTCTTTGCCGCCGCCCGCCGCAGCCGCTACGGCGTCTTGCGCAAGGCGGTTGCCGTCTATGTCGAAGTGATCCGCAACACGCCGTTTCTGGTGCAGTTGTTCTTCATCTTCTTCGGTCTGCCGAGCATCGGCATCCGGCTCGATCCGATCGTCGCCGCGATCCTGGCGATGACGCTCAACATGGCGGCCTACACCACGGAGATCGTCGGCGCCGGGCTCGATGCCGTGCCGAAGGGCCAGGGTGAGGCGGCGTTTGCACTCGGCCTCAGGCGACGCCAAGTGTTCGTCAAGATCATCCTGCCGCAGGCGCTGAAGGTCATCTTTCCGGCGCTCGTCAGCCAGGTGATCATCATGATGCTGGAATCGGCCGTCGTTTCGCAGATCGCGGTGCGGGAGCTTGCCCATGAGGCCGACCTGCTGCAGGCGCGAACCTTCCGTTCGTTCGAGACCTATTTCGTCGTCACACTGATCTATCTCGGCCTGTCGATGGCGATCCGCCGTCTGTTCGTCGCCAGCGGCCGGCGGATGCTCGGAGCGGGCGTGTCATGATCGAATTCACCTTCTGGGACATCCTGCGCAACCTGGTGTTCGCCACCCGCTGGACGCTGCTTCTGTCCCTCGTCGCCTTTGCCGGCGGGGCCGCCGTCGGCCTCATGATCCTGTTCGCGCGCATATCGAAACAGACGTGGCTGCGCCGTTTCGGCTCGGGCTACATCGCGCTCTTTCAGGGCACGCCGCTGCTGATGCAACTGTTCCTGATGTTCTTCGGCCTGCCGATGCTCGGCTTTCGCATCGAACCGTGGACTGCCGCGGCACTGGGGCTGACCTTCTATGCCAGCGCCTATCTCGCCGAGATCTGGCGCGGCGGCGTCGAAGCGCTGCCACTCGGTCAATGGGATGCCGGCGCCAGCCTCGGGCTGCACCGCCTGCAGGAACTGCGTCTGGTGATCCTGCCGCAGGCGTTCGCGATCACCCGGCCGCCGGCCGTCGGCTTTCTCGTCCAGCTTATCAAGAGCACGGCGCTGACGTCGATCATCGGCTTCGAGGAGCTTCTCAGAACTGCGAATGCGATCAATAATGCAACCTTCGAACCTTTCACGGTCTATGGGCTGGTCGCGGTGATCTTCTTCGTGCTGTGTTATCCACTGACGCAATATGCACGGACGCTGGAGCGCAAAATGCCCGCGCACTGAGACCGAAAATGTGCAAGAAATCAAAGAGAACAGGGAACAAGGCGGATCACCGCCGAAACAAAGGAGACAGATGATGATCACCACTTCCATCAAGCGCCGCACGCTGCTCGGTGCTGGCCTTGCCGGCGCCTCGATGCTGGCCATGCCCTCGGTGCTGCGCGCCCAGGAGAAGTCGCTGAAGGTCGGCGTTTACGGCGGCTATTTCAAAACCTCGTTTGACAAGAACATCTTCCCCGAATTCACCAAGGCGACGGGTATCGCCATCGAATCGATCGCCGAGCCGACCGGCGAAGCCTGGCTCGTCCAGCTGGAGCAGGCCGCTCGTGCCGGCCAGGCCCCGGCCGACGTTTCGATGATGTCGCAGGTGGCAATGCTCAAGGGCCAGTCGACCGATCTGTGGACGCCGATCGATATGGCGAAGATCAAGAACGGCTCGAACCTGCTCGACCGCTTCGTCAACAAGTACCCGGACGGCCGCATCGCTGGTATCGGGGCCGTCTCCTGGTACATCACGCTGGTGACCAATACCGATGTCTACAAGGAAGCGCCGACCTCCTGGTCCGCCTTCTGGGATCCGGCGAACGCTGACAAGCTGGGCCTGTTGGCGCTGGTCTCCAACTCCTTCCTGCTCGAAGTGACGGCAAAGACCTTCATGGGCGGCACCAATGCGCTCGATACCGAAGAGGGCCTTCTCAAGGCCTTCGAAAAGCTTGCCGAAGTGAAACCGAACGTTCGGCTCTGGTATCGCGACGAAGCGCAATTCGAGCAGTCGCTGAAGTCGGGCGAAATCCCGATGGGCCAGTACTACCACGACGTGACCGGTCTTGCCGCTGCCGACGGCAATCCGGTGCGCTCGACCTTCCCGAAGGAAGGCGGCATCCAGGATTCCGGTTGCTGGGCGCTGTCGCGCGCGTCGCAGAAGTCCGAGGAAGCCCATATCTTCATCGACTACATGTGCCAGCCTTCGATCCAGGCGACGCTGTCGCGCAAGGTCGGGACGTCGCCGACCGTCCAGCGCGAAGTCACCGACCTCACGGACAAGGAGTTCGCATCCGTTTCGTCGGACATCGAGCCGATCGTGCCGCGCTACGACCTCTACCAGACCAAGTCGGATTGGCTGAACCAGAAGTGGACCGAGCTGATCGTCGGCTGATGACAAGAGTTGGCCCGCCACCATCCACGGGGCGGGCCGGAGCTTAAACGAAGGGGAGGGCATGGCCTTCATCTCCCCTTACTACCCCTCCCGCAATCGGGAGGGGCCTATCCCGCGGAGAGACAATGTCCGGACTTGCCCTTCAAAACGTCGTCAAGGAATTCGGATCCTTCAGAGCCGTCAACAATGTCGACCTCAACGTGCCGCACGGGACGTTCGTCTGCATGCTCGGCCCGTCCGGCTGCGGCAAGACCACGCTTCTGCGCATGATCGCCGGCCTTGACCTGCCGACCGGCGGGGCGATCCAGCTCGACGGCGACGACATCACCCATGTGCCGACGCACAAGCGCAATCTCGGCATGGTGTTTCAATCGCTGGCGCTTTTCCCGCATCTGACCGTCGGCGAGAACATCGCCTATCCCTTGCGCATCCGCGGTGCGGCAAAGGAAGACCAGAAGAAGCGGGTCGACGAGCTGCTGTCGATGATCCACCTGTCCGGCTACGCCGACAGGCCCGTCGCCAAGCTCTCCGGCGGCCAGCGCCAGCGTGTCGCGATTGCCCGGGCGCTTGCGATCTCGCCCAAGCTTTTCCTTCTCGATGAGCCGCTCTCCGCACTCGATGCCAAGCTGCGCGAGGCGATGCAGGTGGAACTGCGCCAGCTGCAGCAGAAGCTCGGCATCACCACCATTGTCGTCACTCACGATCAGCGCGAGGCGATGACCATGGCCGACACGGTCGTCGTCATGAATGGCGGCGAGATCCGCCAGGCGGCGTCGCCGATCGAGATCTACCGTCGCCCGGCCGATAGTTTCGTCGCCGATTTCATCGGCCAGACCAATCTTCTCGAACTGCAGGCCGACAGTGCCGGCCGTGTCGAAGTGCTGGGGCAGCCGATCGCCGGTCTCTCTCTGCCGGCTGGCGCTTCCAAGGGCACGCTGTCGGTTCGCCCTGAAGATGTGCATCTGACCGCGCCCGGTGCCGGCGCATTGACCGGCAAGGTCACCTTCGTGCGCGATCTCGGCGGCACGATCGAAACCTTCGTCGACATTGCCGGCCGGCAGATCGTCGCGGTCTCGACGCCGCGCGCCCGGCCGGACGTCACCGTCGGCCAGGAGGTCGGCATCGCGCTTACCCCTGACGTTTGCGTGGTCTTGAAGAAATGAGACGCGAACCGCCCCAAACCCTTGGCGATTACGCGCCGCTCCTCTTTCCCGCGGCGATGCTGACCATCTTCTTCGTCGTGCCCTTCGGCACCATGATCGCCGTCAGCTTCTTCCAGCGCCAGCAGGGCGGCTTCTATACGCCGGCCTTCGTCTTCGACAATTATGCGCGCTTCCTTTCCGCCTTCTTCGGCGGCGTGCTCGGCTTCTCGCTCCTGTTGGCGATTACCGTTGCGATCTGCTGCGTCGTGCTGGCGTTGCCGTTTACCTACATGCTGACGCGGATGGGACGAAAGGTGCAGGTGGTCTGGCTGGTGGCGCTCTTGTCGATCCTGTCGCTGTCGGAAGTCATCATCGGCTTTGCCTGGTCGACGCTGTTTTCGCGCACGGCCGGCATCACCAACATTCTGGTGGCGCTCGGCATCATGAGCGAGGCGAAGGCGCTGACGCCGAGTTTCGGCGCGGTGTTGACCGGCATGGTCTACCAGGCTTTCCCCTATACGGTGCTCGTGCTCTTCCCTGCGCTTGTGCGGCTTGACCCAACGCTGACGGAAGCGGCCCGGACGCTCGGCGCATCGCCGCTCAAGGCCTTCTTCACCGTCGTCGTGCCGGCGCTCAGAAACACCATTACCGCAACGCTGATCATGGTCTTCATCTTTGCGCTCGGCTCCTACCTGCTGCCGCAACTGCTCGGTCGTCCGCAGCATTGGACGCTGTCGGTGCTGATCACCGACCAGGCGATCTACCAGTCGAACATGCCTTTCGCGGCGGCCATGGCGGTGTTCCTGGTGCTGGTGACGCTCGGGCTCGTGGCGCTGACCGTGATTGCCGGACGCAAGGGAGAAGCGGCATGACCACGATCTTCCGCAAGGCCTATTTCTTCCTGATCGGGCTCTTCCTGGCGCTGCCGCTGATCGTCGTGGCCGGTGTCTCGGTCAATGCCAAGCAGACGCTCGCCTTTCCGCCGCAGGGCTTTTCGCTGTCCTGGTATGGCGAGATCTTCCTCAATCCCGAATGGCGCAGCGCGCTTTTCGCCTCCGTCACGCTGGCACTGCTGTCGGCGGCATTTGCGGTTGCGATCGCGCTGCCGCTCGCCTGGTTCCTCTGGCGGCGGATCGCGCCCTGGGCCAATATCTTCCAGCTGCTCGGCGTCGCCCCCTTCACGCTGCCGCCCGTCATCACGGCGCTGGGCCTGCTCACTTTCTGGGCGACGGTCGGCTTCTACGGCCAACCCTGGACGGCGGTCGTCAGCCACGCGATCTTCTTCGTGACGCTGCCATTGGTGACGCTGTCGCTCGGCTTCACCTCGATCGACCGATCGCTGGTCGAGGCAGCCGCGACGATGGGGGCCGACGAACGCACGATCTTCCGCACCATCGTCTTGCCGCTGATCCTGCCCTATATCGTCTCGGGCTATGCGTTTGCCTTCGTGCTCTCGCTCAACGAATATATCGTCGCCTATATGACCGTCGGCTTCACCATGGAAACGCTGCCGATCAAGATCTTCAACGCGCTTCGCTACGGCTACACGCCGACGATGGCGTCGGTGACGATCCTGTTCGTCACCACGGCAGCCGTGATCTTCGGTCTCGTCGCCCGCTTCGGTGACCTGCCGAAGCTGCTGGGCGCCATGTCGTCGGACGGAAAATGATGAAACTCGCCGCTCTCCAGATGCAATCTGTCTGCGGCGATGTCGCCGCCAATCTCGACCGCCTTGCGCGAGCGGCGAAGGAGGCGGCAGCGAAAGAGGCGACGCTGCTAATGACGCCAGAACTCGGCCTTACCGGCTACGGCGCGGGGGACGCGATCCGCGATCTCGCCGAGCCGGCGGACGGGCCGATCGTGCAGCGCCTGGCGCAAATATCGCGGGAAAACGGCATCGCGCTGATCGCCGGTTTTGCCGAGCTCGATGGCAACGACATCTATAACAGTGCCGTCTATGTCGATGGCGATGCGACGCCGACGGTCTACCGAAAATCGCATCTCTACGGCAACTACGAGCGCACGCTGTTTACGGCCGAGAAACCGTCGACAGGGCTGTTCGTCCATCGTGGCGTCACCTGCGGCATGCTGATCTGCTACGACGTCGAGTTTCCGGAGAATGTCCGCAGGCTGGCATTGGCAGGCGCCGAAGCCGTGCTGGTGCCGACGGCGTTGCCGGCCGGATGGTCGGGCACCTTCATCACCGATCACATGATCCAGACGCGTGCGTTCGAGAACCAGGTCTTCGTCGCCTATATCAACCATTGCGGTTCCGACCCGCTGTTTTCCTTTGCCGGCCTGTCGCGCATCGCATCGCCAGACGGACAGGTGCTCGCAAAGGGTGACGCCGGTCACGAAACGCTGATTTTCGCCGACATCAATCCGGCGAGCTTCGCGATCTCGCGAATGGAGAATACCTACCTGGGTGACCTGAACCGCGCTTAGAGCGTTTCCGGTTTGGGCGGAGTCGTGGAAACGCTCTATCTCCTTGTTTACGCATTTCCTGACGGAAAGCAGCTTCGCACTTTTCCTGGAAATGCTCCGAGACGGGCGGAGATCGTTCACTCCGGAAGAACATTCCGTTCGTCATTGTCTACTTTCGCAATCGCAGCGCCGACCCATATTGTGCTCAACGGAAAAGCCACACATTGGAGGCAATCATGAGTTTGCAACTGACGGGTATTCACCATCTGACCGCGATCACCGCGAACGCGCCGGAGAACCTGCGCTTCTACACCAAGGTTCTCGGCCTGCGCCTGGTCAAGAAGACCGTCAACCAGGACGATACCACCGCCTATCACCTCTTTTATGCCGACGGCAAAGCGACGCCCGGCACTGACCTGACCTTCTTCGACTGGCCGGTCGGGAGCGAAGGTCGCGGCACGCACAGCATCTCGCGCACCGGCCTGCGCGTCGGCAGTGCCGACAGCGTTCGCTGGTGGAAGGGTCGCCTCGACGAGATGAAGGTGACTGCCAGCGACGTGAGCGAAATCGACGGGCGCACCTCGCTCGACTTCGAGGACGGCGAAGGCCAGCGCTTCCGGTTGATCGACGACGGTGGTCTTTCGCCTTCGCACCCCTGGGAGAGAAGCCCGGTCCCGGCCGAGCACCAGATCAAGGGTCTTGGGCCCATCACCATCAGCGTTCCTGACATCACCAATACCGAATTGGTGCTGACTCAGGTGATGAACATGACCGAAGCGAGACGCTATCCGTCGCCGGATGGCGAGGGCCAGGTGCATGTGTTCTCGATGGGCGAGGGTGGTCCGGCGGCCGAGCTGCATGTTGCCGTTCAGCCGGGCCTGCCGATCGCCCGCCAAGGGGCCGGCGCCGTGCATCACGTCGCCTTCCGTGCGCCGGATACGCATGCGCTGACGGCGTGGACGGAGCGCCTGCAGGGCTTCCGCCTGCCGTCGAGCGGTGAGGTCGAGCGCTACTATTTCCGTTCGCTCTATTTCCGCGAGCCGAACGGCGTGCTGTTCGAGATCGCCACCGACGGACCGGGTTTTGCCGTCGACGAACCGATGGAGACGCTGGGCGAAAGCCTTTCGCTGCCGCCGTTCCTGGAGCCGAAACGAGCCCAGATCGAGGCGCGGCTGAAGCCGCTGGAGTAACGATCGAAAACAGAAAGCCGGGGCTCGTCCCCGGCTTTTTCCGTCTTATATCCCTCTGATCCCATTGGCTTTGCCGCCGCGTCGACCCATGATGGCGGCAACAAGCAAAAAGGGTCAGATCATGGTGAAACTCCTCGGCATATCCGGAAGCCTCAGGCAGGCGTCGTTCAACACCGGCCTGATGATGGCCGCCGCTGCCGGTGCGCCCGATGGTGTCGAATTCGAAACCGCGACGCTGCATGGCATTCCGCTCTATGACGGCGATTTGGAAGCCAGGGACGGAATCCCAGAGGCTGTCACCGCGCTGAAACAAAAGATCATGGCGGCTGATGGCGTGATCCTGTTCACACCGGAATACAACAATTCGATGCCGGGTGTTTTCAAGAATGCGATTGATTGGTTGAGTCGGCCCTCCGCCGATATCGCCAAGGTGTTTCGTGGCCGGCACTTTGCGCTGGCGGGCGCGTCGCCGGGCAATTTCGGCACGATCCTCAGCCAGAACGCCTGGCTTCCGGTGATGCGCACGCTGGGGGCGGAACTCTGGTCGGGCAAGCGGCTGATGCTGCCGCGTGCGGAAACCCTGTTTAATCAGGATGGGGTGCTGACGGACGCTGAGGCGGGCGACCGCCTGCGCGCCTTCGTCAAGGCTTTCGCCGATTTTGCCGGGGCGCAGAGCGGCAGGTAGGGGCTCCAGTCCTGAGGGCCGCTTTAGGTGGGGCCACGGCAACAAGCCATCTCCTGCTTTTTACGCACTGACGGAAACCGCTTCGCTTTTTTTGCTAGAAATGCTCTCACGAAAGACTGAATTTTGTCATCCTCGGGCTTGACCCGAGGATCCACAATGGTTGTGCGCAAGGACCCGTTTTGCGCTCAGAGCCCGGGGGCACGGATGCTCGGGTCAAGCCCGAGCATGACGCAGAGAACGGGTCGCCGTCTATCGGTCTGCACTGAACCGAACCGCCGACGGCCCGCAAGCGCTCAAGCGCCGCTTTCTGCCAGCCATTGCTGGATGGCAGCGATGTCGGGGGCACCGATTTCGTGCCCCATGTCGAGATCAATGGCCGTGAGCCTTGCACCGGTCTTCTCCAGCTCGGCTTTCAGGCGCGGCGCAAACTCACCGTAGCTGTCGCTACGGCCGGTCAGGAGCAGAATATCCGTGCCAGTGAGATCCGGCGTCGGCATATCGTCGAGCACGATCATCGAGCGCATCAGCACCACGTGCCGGATCAGCCCCGGATGCAAGGTCATCAACGCGACCAGCAGATTGGCGCCGTTGGAATAGCCGATGAACACGGCCTTCGCGAGATCGATGCCGTAGCCGTCGCGCGCGCCTTCGAGAAAGGCGGCAAAGGCATCGGCCTCGGCGCGGGCGTCCTTCTGGTCGAAGGTGGTCGAGGAATAGCGCCGGAACCAGCGCGGCGAGCCTTCTTCGTTGGAACGGCCGCGAACACCGAGGAGCGTTGCCTGGCCGTCCACCTGATGGCCGAGGTGAAGGAGTTGCGTCTCGTTGCCGCCGCTGCCGTGCAGGAGCACGAAGGTGCGCTCGTCGGGCGTATCAGGATGATAGAAGCGGTGAACGAAGGGAAGATCCCGTTCCGTCAGGCGCGGCTCGCCCGGTAGCGCGAACTGCGGCAGGCTGACCAGCGTTTCCGCGGTCCGGTCCGCAAAATGGGCAGGGATGAACAGCCGCGTGCCGAGCGTCTCCTTGGGCTCTTCGATCGTAAAGCCGGGCTTGTCGGTTGCAAACTCATAGAGCGAGCCACCGGGTTCGCGGACATAGAGCGAGAAGAAGTACTTGCGATCATGGGCGTTGATGACGCCGGCATCGTCGCGCTTCAGGTCGTCGCGGACCTTCAGCACGGTGTCCTTGTCCGGGGCGCGAAAGGCAATGTGGTCGATCGTGCCGGTTCCGGGTGCCGAGGTCCAGAAACCGGTGGCGTCGCGCACGTCGATGATGTCGCCCGATTGGGAGGTGAAGCGGCGGATCGTGTCGGTGGCGCCGGTTTCGACATAGCCGAAATGCGTGGCGAGGAAACGGGCGGATTCGGTCGGCTGCTCGGTCAGGATCGTGGCGCCGCGCAGGCGCCGGATCGCGTCCGCCTCGGGAATATCGCGCGTGCTCCAGGGTGCTGCAGCGGGCAGCGCGTCGGTGCCCACGAGCTTGACGATGACGCCATCGGGGTCCTTGAGCCGCAGCACCGGTTCGCCGAATTCTTGGGCGGGACCGGAAATCTTGATGTTGTACTGGAGCGCCCGCGTCAGCCAGAAGCCGATGCTTTCCGGCGCGATGGCAAAGGCGATCTCGCTCGGCTGGCCGTGGCCGACACGTCCGGGCGCGCCGTCTTCCCACATCAGGAAGGTTACGAGCGAGCCGGGCGAACCCTCGGCGTCGCCATAGAAGAGATGAAGCTGGGTGGCATCCTCGTAGCCGCCGGTTCGCTTCACCAGGCGCAGGCCGAGGAAGCCGACGTAAAAGTCGACATTTGCCTGCACCTTGCGGGCGATCAGCGTGATGTGGTGGATGCCGCTCGTCATTTTTCGTCTCCCGATATCATGCCTCACAAACCACATGCGGGTCAGCCGCGCCAGAACCGCGCCGGCGAACGCTGTGTCAACGTGGGCGGAAAAGTCAGCTCCGGCCCTTGGCGAGGAAGGCCTTGAAGGCATCGGCATAATCCGGATGCCAGCGCGACAGCGGCGGCCGGTTCTCGACGATATCGCCGGCGGCCCACAGAATGCGCTTCTCGTCGGTCGACCTGATGACGTCGTTGTCGGGGCAGAGGATGTAGAAGTCGCCGCGCTCAAGGCTTTCCATCATGAAGTCGACGGTCTGATCCGGCGTCCAGGCGCCCTCGGGCTTTTCCGTGCGGCCACTTGCCGTGAGCGACGTATAGACGAAGCCGGGGATCAGCAGATGGGCGTGGACCTGTCCGCCCGCAATGTTGCGCAATTCATGCTCCAGCGCCTCGGTGAACGCTTTCACGCCGGCTTTGGAGACATTGTAGGCGGCGTCGCCGGGCGGTGTGGTGATACCCTGCTTCGAGCCGGTGTTGATGATAACCGCCGGCTGGCCGTGGGCGGTCATGGGCGGTGCGAAGACGCGCGAACCGTTGATAACGCCCCAGAGATTGACCGCGAGCACGGCCTCCCAGTTTGCCTGTGGGCCAAACATCGCGCTGCCTGGCTGAATGCCGGCGTTGTTCATCAGCACATGGACAGGCCCGAAGCGCTCGCGGACGGCGCGCTCCAGCGCCTCGATGTTCTCCAGGCGAGAGACGTCGGCAGGGATGGCTGCAACGTAGTCCGCGCCATGCGGCGAAAGGTCAGCAACCTCCACTGCGGCTTGCGTCAGGCGCTCACCCTCGAGATCGGCAAGCACGACACGCATGCCGAGCCGCGCGAAGCGGCAGGCGGCGGCAAGGCCAATGCCGGAAGCGGCACCGGTGACGACGGCAAGGTGATCGGGGGCAAAGGCGGGATGAGACATGGCGGTGGCTCCAGCGGGCAGGATCGAATGCAAGAGATAGGGCGCGATGCGACGGCTGTCCATCGCCGCGAGCAGTTGCCGGAAGCGATGAAGCACCTGAAATCTATCCGTTTTTGGCAGGGAAACCTTGCCGCCCCGGCCGTGCACGCTAGTTCCAATCAGGACCATGGTCGCCAAAGCGGCCTGCCGCAACAGGTATCGGATGGATTGATGCAGGAACGGCAACCTGCAACGACAAACGCATCCCATGCGAAGGCTTCGGCATGTGTTTCGGCTTTACCGGCGGTTACGGCGATGCCGAGATCTTCCCGGCACATCTGCGTGGTATCCCGAGGATCGAGAAACCCTTCAACGAGAGCTCGGTGGGAAACCTGATCGCCACAGCTGCCAAGCGCGAAGGCGCATAACGCCGTCGCCTTGTTACCCTTCATAGCGTGTGTCGCGTGGCGCTGCCACCATCGGTCGCAGTGCCGTTTGCCATTGCGGGACTTCCAGACGACGGCCAAGTATGCGACTTTATTGGCATCCTCGCGATGAACGCGGTGTGCATCCTGCATATTGAGGGATCTCGATAACAGCCCCGATTAATGCCTAAGCCGGGTGGAGCGTATGAAGCAATTCACATGCAGGGTGCGGCAATGTGGTTGGGGCGTCATGCTCGCTTCCACCGTCTTGCTGGCGTCGTGCCAGAAGCAGGAAGCAGAGGCCAAAAGGCCGGAAACGACCGTCCGGATCGTCGAAGCACAACTCACCGATTACCAGCGGACTGTCACCTTGACCGGCGAAGTCGTGGCACATGTGCAGGCGAACCTTGCCTTTCGCGTCAGCGGTCAGGTCACGCAGTGGTTTGCCGATGTCGGCGCCCATGTCGATGAAGGCGAGCTGCTGGCGAAGATCGACCCGCGCGAGCAGGAAGCCGATGTTCAGGCGTCCGAGGCGGCGGTGAAGGCCGCAGAAGCGCAGTTGCGGCAGGCTTCGGCCACGTTGACCCGACAAAACACTCTGATGACGCAAGGCTTTACGACGCGGCGGGATCTCGTTCAGGCGGAGACCGCCGAACGCACCGCTGCAAGTGCGCTCGATGCCGCAAAGGCAGAACTCGGCGCGGCCCGCACGGCCCTTTCCTATACCGAGTTGCGTTCGAGTGCCGCCGGCATCGTGACGGCGCGACATGCCGAAGCGGGGCAGGTGGTGCAGGCGGCGCAAACCATGTTCTCCGTTGCCAAGGACGGGCCGCGTGACGCCATCTTCAACGTTCACGAGGGCCTGTTGTTCATGAAGCCGGCGAGCCAGGACGTGACGTTGGCGTTGGTCAGCGATCCCTCGGTCACGGCGATCGCCCGGGTGAGCGAGATCTCGCCTACCATCGACGCCAAGGCCGGTACGGTGCGGGTGAAGCTGGCGATGCTACAGACGCCGGAGCGCATGACGCTCGGCTCGTCGGTGACGGGCGTCGCCCGCTTCGAACCCGCCAAGGTCATCGCGCTGCCATGGACGGCGCTCACCGCCGTCGACGGCAAGCCGGCGGTCTGGATCGTCGATCCCAAAGACAGCACGGTCGGTCTCAAGCCGATCGAGGTGAAGACCTATGAGAGCGGCCGGGTGCTGGTCGCCTCCGGGCTTTCGGTCGGAGACAGGGTCGTGGCGGAGGGGGCTAAGTTCCTGCGCCCGGGCCTGGCGGTGCATGCGGTGGCAGAGGAGCAGGCGAAATGAGCTGGTCGACATTCAATCGTCTGGTCGTGCCGGTTGCTGTCCTTCTGCTGGCCGGTTGCCAGAAGGAAGAGGAGCAGGCGACCGGCGTCGTTCGTCCGGTGCTGTCGATGGTGGTCAGCCAGCGCGTCGACGCGGCCGCGAGCTTTGCCGGAACGGTGCAGCCGAAGGTGCAGACGGAGCTTGGCTTCCGGGTGATCGGTCGGCTGGTCGCTCGCGATGTTACGGTCGGGGATGAGGTGGTCGCCGGTGCCGAGCTTGCGGCGCTCGACCCGACCGCTTTCGAACTGGCGCTGCGGTCCGCCAAGGCCGATCTGGCGAGTGCCGAGGCAACGCTTGCCAACGCGGCGGCGGCCGAAGAACGCCTGACCGCCCTCTTGAAGACCGACACGGAATCGCAAGCCACCGTCGATAGCGCCCAGCAAGCCCGCGAGGCGGCACAGGCTTCGCTGATACGCGCGACGGCGGGGCTCTCGAAGTCCGAGGAGCAGCTCTCCTATACCAAGCTGAAGTCCAATTTTGACGGCATCGTTACCGCGACCGGGGCCGAGGTCGGCCAGGTGGTGTCGGCGGGCGAGATGGTGGTGACCGTCGCCAGGCCGGGCGAGCGCGACGCGGTCGTCGACGTACCCGACGGCATCGCGCTGTTTCCGATCGGCACGCCGTTTTCGGTGGCGCTGCAGATCAATCCGGACCTGCGGGTCAACGGCACGGTGCGTGAGGTCGCGCCGGCGGCCGACCCTGTCACCCGGACGCGACGCGTAAAGATCGCGCTCGACGACCCGCCGGTCGGGTTCAGGCTGGGAACGACCATCACCGCGACGCGCCAGGGCTCCGAGCACGAACTTATGCTCGTTCCTTCAACCGCCGTGTTCGAGCGGGAGGGCAAGAACTTCGTCTGGATCGTCAACGAACAAGGCGGCGATGTCGCGGCGCGCGAAGTCGACGTCGGCGCCGATGTCGGCGGCTTGAGGCCGGTCAACGCCGGGCTCAAACCGGGGGAGCGGATCGCCACGGCGGGCGCGCACAGCCTCGAAGAAGGCCAGAAGGTGAAGATTTCCGACGGAGCGCGTTCATGAAGAAGTTCAACCTTTCGGACTGGGCGCTCGATCACAGCTCCATGGTCTGGTACTTCATGATCGTCTTCGTCGTGCTCGGCATCACCTCCTATGTGGAGCTCGGCCGCGAGGAGGATCCGTCCTTCACCATCAAGACGATGACGATCTCGGCCGCCTGGCCGGGCGCTTCGGTCGAGGAAACGACGCTGCAGGTCACCGAGCGCATCGAGCGCAAGCTCGAGGAACTGGAGTCGCTCGACTACACCAGGAGCATGACGACGCCGGGCCAGACGCTGGTCTTCGTCAACCTGAAACCGGAGACGAAGGCGCGCAATGTGGCGGCGACCTGGGTCACGGTTCGCAACATGATCAACGACATTCGCGGGGAGTTCCCTTCCGGCGTCGTCGGCCCTGCCTTCAACGACCGCTTCGGCGACGTCTTCGGCAATATCTACGCGTTCACCGGCGACGGGCTGACCCACCGGCAGCTGCGCGACTATGTCGAGGATGCGCGCCGCGATATCCTGACGGTGCCGAATATCGGCAAGGTCGATTTGATCGGCGCGCAGGACGAGGTGATCTACCTCGAGTTTTCGCCGCGCCAGCTCGCGGCACTCGGCATCAACCAGCAGCAGGTGATCGAGACGCTGCAGGCCCAGAACGCCGTATCGCCATCGGGCGTCATCCAGACCGAAGGCGAACGTGTCAGCATCCGCGTCGGCGGCCAGTTTTCATCGGAAGAGAGCATCCGTTCCGTTAACCTGCAGGTCAACGACCGCTTCTTTCGCCTGAGCGACATCGCCACGATCAGCCGCGGCTATGTCGATCCGCCGTCCGCCTTGTTCCGCTTCGAGGGCAAACCGGCGATCGGCTTGGCGATCGGCATGAAGCAGGGCTCGAACCTGCTCGATTTCGGCAAGGCGATCGAAGAGAAGATCGCGCTCCTGGAAGAGAGGCTGCCGGTCGGCGTCGACATTCATCTCGTGTCCGACCAGCCGCTCGTGGTCGAAGAGGCTGTCTCCGGCTTCACGCAGGCGCTGTTCGAAGCGGTGATCATCGTCCTTGCGGTCAGCTTCGTCAGCCTCGGCATGCGCGCCGGCCTTGTCGTGGCGCTTTCCATCCCGCTGACGCTGGCGATTACCTTCGTCTTCATGTCCTATTGGGGCATCTCGCTGCAGCGCGTTTCGCTCGGGGCGCTGATCATCGCGCTGGGCCTGCTTGTCGATGATGCGATGATCGCGGTGGAAATGATGGTGGCGCGGCTTGAGGTCGGCGATTCGCTGCGCAAGGCGGCGACCTACGTCTATACCTCGACCGCCTTTCCGATGCTGACGGGCACGCTCGTCACCGTTGCCGGTTTCATTCCGATCGGCCTCAACAACAGCGCCGCCGGGGAGTTCACCTTCACGCTGTTCGTCGTCATCGCGATTTCGCTGCTCGTTTCGTGGATCGTGGCGGTGATCTTCGCGCCGCTGCTGGGCGTTACGATCCTGCCGAAGACGATGAAGCAGCATGCCGGCGAAAAGGGTCGGATCGGGCGACTGTTTTCCAGGCTGCTCGATCTCTGCATGCACTGGCGCTGGACGACGATCATCGCCACGGTCGCGGTCTTCTGCCTTTCGGTCTTCGGCATGGGCTTCGTCCAGCAGCAATTCTTTCCGTCCTCCGACCGACCCGAGATCATTGTCGACTGGTCGCTGCCGCAGAATTCCTCGATCGAGAAGACCAATGCGCAGATGGCGAAGTTCGAGAAGGAGAAGCTCGCCGGCAACCAGGATGTGCTGCGCTGGTCGAGCTATGTCGGCGAGGGGGCGGTGCGTTTCGTGCTGTCCTTCGACGTGCAGCCGCCGCATCCGTCGTTCGGGCAGATGATCATCGTCACCAAGGGGCTCGACGTCCGCGACAAGGTGCGCGCCGATCTGCAGGCCTATCTCAAGCAGACGTTCCCGGGAACGGATGCCTATGTGAAGCTGCTCGACATCGGCCCGCCGGTCGGGCGTCCGATCCAGTATCGCGTCAGCGGGCCGGATATCGATCAGGTGCGCAAACATGCGCTCGAGCTCAGCACCGTTCTCGGACGCAATCCGCTGCTCGGCGAGATCGTCTACGACTGGAACGAGCCGGCACGCATGATCAAGGTCGATGTGCTGCAGGACAAGGCGCGCCAGCTCGGCGTCACCTCGCAGGATATCGCAACGGCGCTCAACGGCATCGTCGGCGGTACGACCGTCACCCAGGTGCGCGACGACATCTACCTGATCGATGTCGTCGGCCGGGCGCGTGAATCCGAGCGGCAGTCGATCGAGACGCTACGCGATCTCCAGCTTCCCGGCGCCAGCGGCAATTCCGTGCCCTTGGCCGCCGTTGCCAACTTCCGCTACGAGATGGAGCAGCCGGTCGTCTGGCGCCGTTCGCGCCTGCCGACGATCACGGTCAAGGCGGCGATCAACGGCTCGGCGCAGCCGTCGACGGTTTCGGCGCAGCTGGAAAAGGAGGTGGCGGCGTTTGGCGCCGGCCTTCCCGACGGCTACAGAATAGAAATCGGCGGCACGATCGAGGAAAGCGCCAAGAGCCAGGCGCCGATTGCCGCCGTCGTGCCCTTGATGCTGTTCACCATGGCGACGATCCTGATGATCCAGCTTCAGAGTTTCTCGCGTCTGGTCCTCGTCTTTGCGGTGGCACCACTGGCGCTGATCGGTGTCGTCGCGGCGCTGCTGCCGAGTGGCGCACCGCTCGGCTTCGTCGCCATCCTCGGCGTGCTGGCGCTGATCGGCATTCTCATTCGCAACTCGGTCATCCTCGTCGTGCAGATCGAGGATCTGCGAAGGGAAGGGGTGGCCGCCTGGGATGCGGTGCGGGAGGCGACCGAACATCGCATGCGGCCGATTATGCTGACGGCAGCCGCCGCAAGCCTCGGGCTGATCCCGATTGCGAGGGAAATCTTCTGGGGGCCGATGGCCTATGCGATGATGGGCGGCATCATCGTCGGAACGGTGCTGACGCTTCTGTTCCTGCCGGCGCTTTATCTCGCCTGGTTCCGTATCAAGCCACCGGCCGAGAACCGCGCTGCCGATGGGGCGGCGACGTCGAGTGACGGCGAGGCGGTGCCGGTCTGATCCCGGCTCCGCCGGTTCAGGCTGACGGCTGTCTCAGATCTTCCCGCGCGAGACGAACCAGGGATTCGCGAAATCGCTGTCGCTTTTCTGGTTGCGCTTGCCATAGGTGAGCGGCATGCCTTCCATCGTCAGCGTCTCGCCGCCTGCCGCACGCAGGATGGCATCGCCGGCGGCCGTGTCCCATTCCATCGTACGGCTGAAGCGCGGATAGACGTCGGCAAGCCCTTCGGCCAGCAGGCAGAACTTGAGCGAGGAGCCGACGGCCTCGTAGTCGGTGACCCCATGTTCGGCGAGATAGGCGATGGTCTCGGCGCTGTTGTGCGAACGGCTAGCCAGCGCCACCAGCCGATCGCCGCGACTGCGGCAGCCGATCACGGTTTCCGGCTGGACCTGAAAGGTTTCGGAGACCACTACCTTCAACGCCTTGCCGCCGGCCGCGGCGTAGAGGATACCGAGTGCTGGCGCATAGACGACGCCGGCAACCGGCGCGCCGTTTTCGATGAGCGCGATGTTGACGGTGAAGTCGTTGTGCCGGCCGATGAATTCCTTGGTGCCGTCGAGCGGATCGACGAGGAAGAACGATTTGCCCGAGATCTCGGGGATGGAACCGGCCGCAACCGATTCCTCGGCCACGACCGGAATCTCCGGAAAAGCGGCGGCAAGATCGGCCAGGATGATGCGCTCGGCACATTCGTCGGCATCCGTCACCGGCGAACAGTCGGGCTTGTAGGTCACTGCCGGACCGGAATTGTAAATGTCGAGGATTGCGCGCCCGGCGGCGAGCGCGGTCTTTTGCAGAATGTGCAGCATTGCTTGTCGTCTTTCAGGTCTTCATCGGCGCCATACCACACTCGGCGACGGAAGTTGCCCATAGTTTTCGACGGTTCCGGCAAAATGTCTTCTCGCCAAGCGCCAGTGTGGCGAATTTTCCGGCCTTGCGGCAAAACGGCAGCTTGATTTTTGCACCTGCGAGAAGCTTGCATCTTTGCTCCTCGCGTCGGCTGTGCAAATGTGGCGACGCAACTGAACTGGATGCCTTCATGCGTTATTCCGCATTCTCGATCGTCAGGAACGCCCTTTCCGGAAACCTGAACTGGAAACCGCAATGGCGACAGCCGCAGCCGAAATCCCATTATGACGTGATCATTGTCGGCGGTGGCGGCCATGGTCTTTCGACCGCCTATTACCTCGCCAAGGAATTCGGCGTGAAGAACGTCGCGGTGCTCGAGAAGGGCTATCTCGGATCGGGCAATGTCGGCCGCAACACGACGATCGTGCGCTCCAACTACATGCTGCCGGGCAACGAACCCTTCTACGAATTCTCGATGAAACTCTGGGAAGGGCTGGAGCAGGACCTGAACTACAACGTCATGCTGTCGCAGCGCGGCGTCATCATGCTTTACCACAGCGACGCCCAGCGCGACGCCTATGTCAGGCGCGGCAATGCGATGTGGATGGAAGGGGTCTCGGCCGAGCTCATCGAGCGCGAACAGCTGAAGAAGATGATCCCCTTCCTCAATTACGATCATGCGCGCTACCCGATTCTCGGCGGCCTTCTGCAGCGCCGTGCGGGTACCGCCCGCCACGATGCCGTCGCCTGGGGTTATGCCCGCGGGGCCGACCAGCACGGCGTCGACATCATCGAGCATTGCGAAGTCACCGGCATTCGCCGCGAGAACGGCGTCGTCACCGGGGTGGAGACGTCGAAGGGTTTCATCGGCTGCGGCAAGCTGGCGCTGGCGGCGGCCGGCAATTCTTCGCGCGTCGGCGAGATGGCGGACCTGAAGCTGCCGCTCGAAAGCTATGTATTGCAGGCTTTTGTGACCGAGGGGCTGAAGCCGTGCATCGATCACGTGATCGTCTATGGCGGTGGACATTTCTACATCTCGCAGTCAGACAAGGGCGGACTGGTCTTCGGCGCGGAGATCGACGGTTATTCGTCCTATGCCCAACGCGGCAATCTGGCGACAGCCGAGCATGTGATGGAGGAGGGGGTGTCGATGATCCCCGGCCTGTCGCGCGTTCGGGTGTTGCGCGCCTGGGGCGGCGTCATGGACATGAGCATGGACGGCTCGCCAATCATCGATCGCACCTCGATCGACAACCTCTACCTCAACTGCGGCTGGTGCTACGGCGGCTTCAAGGCGACGCCGGCGTCTGGCTACTGTTTCGCGCATCTGATCGCCAGGAACGACACCCACCCGGTGGCGCGCGCCCTGCGGCTCGATCGTTTCGCGCGCGGTTATGCGGTCGACGAGGCAGGGGCCGGGCCGCAGCCCAATCTGCACTAGATCGGCGCAAGCCGGATGACGACACATCCGGCTGACCAGGAATATTGAGGGAGCCAGGTTGAGGCTCCAGGATACGGAAGATAATGGCAAGCCTGATCACCTGCCCCCATTGCGGGGTCCGCCCGAAGGAAGAGTTCGCAATCCGCGGCGATGCCTCGCTCATTCGGCCCGCGCCCACGGCGTCGGATGAAGCCTGGCATGACTATGTCTATGTGCGCGCCAACCCGCGGGGCCGGACGCTGGAACATTGGCATCATGTTGCCGGCTGTCGCCGTTTCCTGGTCGTCGAGCGCGACACGGTCACCCATGAGGTCTATTCGGTCGTCGACGGCGTAGTCGCCGCGCGGGAGGCCCAGCGATGACGGCCTATCGCCTGTCCTCCGGCGGTCTTGCCGATCGCAGCAAGGCACTGAGCTTCACCTTCGACGGTCGGCCGCTGCGCGGCTTTGCCGGCGACACGCTCGCGTCCGCCCTGCTTGCCAACGACCAGTTGCTGGTCGGCCGCAGCTTCAAATACCACCGGCCGCGCGGCATCGTCAGCGCCGGGCCATCTGAGCCGAACGCGCTTGTGACCCTCGGTTCGGGTGTCCGCAGCGACCCGAACACGAAGGCGACGGTCGTCGAGCTTTATGCCGGCTTGACGGCGAAGAGCCAGAACCGCTGGCCCTCGCTCGGTTTCGATGTCGGTGCGGTCAACGGCCTGCTTTCGCCGTTTCTCGGTGCCGGCTTTTACTACAAGACCTTCATGTGGCCGCGGCAGCTCTGGGAAAAGCTCTATGAGCCGGTGATCCGGCGGGCAGCTGGTCTCGGGCGGGCGGTGCTCGAACGCGACCCGGAGAGCTACGAAAAATCCTGGGCCTTCTGCGATCTGCTTGTCGTCGGTGGTGGCCCTGCGGGTTTGATGGCGGCCCTGACGGCCGGCCGCGTCGGGCTTCGCGTTATCCTTGCGGACGAGGATTTTCGCCTCGGCGGATCGCTGCTCTCGGAAACCGAAACGGTCGACGGCGCGTCGGCGCCGGCGTTTGCGTTGCGGGCCGTCGCCGAACTGCAGTCGCTCGAAAACGTCACCCTGCTTTCGCGCACCACGGTCTTCGGCTGGTATGACGACAATGTCTTCGGGGCCGTCGAGCGGGTGCAGAAGCACGTGGCCGAACCATCGGCCAAGCTGCCCACCGAGCGCGTGTGGCGCATCGCCGCCAAGCGTGCATTGCTGGCGACCGGTGCCGAAGAGCGGCCGCTGGTGTTTGGCGGCAATGATCGCCCCGGCGTGATGATGGCCGGCGCGATTGGCACCTACGCCCATCGCCATGGCGTTTCTGCCGGCAAGTCGGTCGCGATCTTCACCAGCGGCAGCAGCGGCTATCGCACGGCGCGGGGCCTGTCGGCGAAGGGTGTGACCGTTTCGGCGATCATCGACAGTCGGCCGGAGGCCAGCGACGCAGCGCCCGATGGCGTGCGCGTGATCCGTTCGGGCGCGATCGTCGACACCAAGGGTCGGCAACGGCTGTCGGGCATCGTCGTCGAGCGCTCGGGTTTCGAGGAACTGGTTGCCTGCGATGCGCTCGGCATGTCCGGGGGGTGGAGCCCGGTCGTTCATCTCGCCTGCCAGCGGGGCGCGCGGCCGGTGTGGTCGGATGCGTTGAAGGCATTCGCAGCACCCGATGTCGGCGACACTCTTCGCGTCGTCGGTGCGGCCAATGGCGTCTATACGCTTGCCGGCTGCCTGCGCGATGGCGCCGAGACGGCGACTGCGATGGCCGCGGAACTGGGCTTCAACGCCGCCGCGGCGCCGCTGCCGGTCACCGAGACCGAGGCGGACCCTTCTTTTGCAGCCCTCTGGTATGTGCCGGGCGCCAAGTCGAAAGCCTTCGTCGATTTCCAGAACGATGTGCATGCCAAGGATCTCGGCCTCGCGCTGCGCGAGGGTTTCGGTCATGTCGAGCACGCCAAACGCTATACCACCAGTGGCATGGCCACCGACCAGGGCAAGCTTTCCAACATCAATGCGGTCGGCATTCTTGCCGGCATGCGCGGGGTGAGCCCGGCCGAGGTCGGCACGACCACGTTCCGGCCGTTCTACACGCCGGTCTCCTTCGGTGCACTGGCGGGGGCAGCCCGCGACAGCCACGCGACACCGACCCGCAAGTCGCCCTTGCATGAATGGGCGAAGAAGCACGGTGCGACCTTCGTTGATTCCGGGCTCTGGTTCCGCTCGGCCTGGTTCCCGCGCGCCGGCGAAAAGACCTGGCGGGAAAGCGTCGATCGGGAGGTTCTCAACGTCCGTGCCAATGTCGGGCTTTGCGATGTGTCGACGCTCGGCAAGATCGAGGTTTTCGGGCCCGATGCGGCGGAGTTTCTCAACCGCCTCTACTGCAACGCCATGCTGAAGCTGCCGGTCGGCAAGGCCCGTTACGGGCTGATGCTGCGCGAGGACGGCTTCGTCTTCGACGACGGTACGGTGAGCCGGCTTTCGGACGACCATTTCTTCGTGACGACGACCACTGCCATGGCCGGCGCCGTCATGTCCCACATGGATTATTGCGCGCAGGTGCTGTGGCCCGACCTCAAGGTGCGGTTCTGCTCGTCCAGCGATCAATGGGCGCAGATGGCCATTGCCGGCCCGAAGGCGCGCGAGGTGCTGCAGCAACTGGTCGACGAGGACATTTCGGAAACGGCGTTCCCGTTCCTGTCGGCACGGGCAATGGCTCTTCGCGGCGGCATCAATGCCCGGCTGTTCCGCATTTCCTTTTCCGGTGAACTCGCCTTCGAGCTCGCGGTTCCCGCCGGTTATGGCGAAGCGGTTGCTGACCAGATCATGGAGGCGGGAAGGGCGCACAATGTCTGCGCCTATGGCGTCGAGGCATTGAACGTGCTGCGGCTGGAGAAAGGTCTGCTGACCCACGCCGAATTCGACGGTCGCGTGACGCCCGACGATGCCGGGCTCGGACGCATGTTTTCGGCGCAGAAGCCCGACTTCATCGGCAAGCACCTGTCGGCGCGCTACGGCCTGACGGCGGCAGACCGCATGCAGCTTGTCGGGCTGAAGCCGGTGGACAAGGACAAGGACATACGCGCGGGCGCCCATCTTCTCAAGGAAGGCATGAAACCGTCGACGCTCAACGATCAGGGCTGGGTCAGCTCCGCCGGCTACTCACCGGTTCTGGGGCACCACATCGCGCTCGCCTTCCTCAAATCCGGGCGCGAACGTTATGGCGAGAAGGTCGTCGTCTGGGACAAGCTGCGCGATCACGAGGTCATCGCCGAGGTCTGCGATCCGGTGTTCGTCGATCCCCAGAACAAGAAGCTGAAAGCCTGAGGAGGCGGTGATGGTTCGCGACTACAACAACCGGCATGCGCTCGACCAGAAGCTGCGGGGCACGCCGAAGCCCGCCAATGCGGATCACCTCGAGGTCGGCCATTGGCAGGCGATCGCAACGGTGCTTGCCCATGTCGGGCTCGAAGCGGCCGTGCAGCGGGCGCTTTCGTCGACGCCGGAGCTGTCATTGCGCTATTGCGGACCCGGCGAGTGGCTGGTCGTATCCGAGGTCGACACACCGATCGGCCTCATGCGCCGTCTCGACATGCTTTGCGGCACGCAGGCGCATGTCGTCGACCAGAGCGACGGCCGCGTTCTTATGCGTCTGTCCGGGCCGTGCGCGCGGCGGATCCTTGCCAAGGGCATCGGCGTCGATCTCCACCCCGGCGCCTTTGCGCTCGGTGGCAGCACCAATGTGCTTTGCGGCCATATCGCCATCAACCTGGCGCGCACCGGCGAGGATATCTTCGAACTCATCGTTTCGCGCAGCTTCGCCGAATCGCTGTTCGAAGACCTGATGACGATGGGTCGCGCGTTCAACCTATCGGCCGCTTTTTCCGAATAAAAACAAATGCGGCATCGAATGCCGCATTTGGGTCGCCGATCCGCCAGCAGATGGCGGAAACGGACAAGCCTCCTTCGCAGCCACGTCTTTATCGCAGCCGTCTTTCTGACTAGGCTTTCCTCGTTCGCCACTTGCCGTTCCCCGTGCCGGAACAGACATGGGCGGGCGGCAGTCGTGCCTGATCCTTTTCCCCTAGAAACTGAGCCGCGCTTCGTCAGGATGCGCGGGAAAGCGGAGTGCTCGCATGAAAAGCCATGCCAGAGTCGTCGTGATCGGTGGCGGTGTTGTCGGTTGCTCGATCCTCTACCACCTCACGAAGTTCGGCTGGACCGACGTGGTGCTTGTCGAGCGATCGGATCTGACCTCCGGCTCGACCTGGCACGCAGCCGGCGGCATGCACACGATCAATGGCGACCCCAACGTCGCCAAGCTGCAGAAATACACCGTCGAGCTCTACAAGGAGATCGAGGAATATTCCGGTCAGGACATCGGCCTGCACATGACGTCGGGCATGATGCTGGCTGCGACCAACGAGCGTTTCGACTGGATGAAGTCGATCCTCGCCAAGGGCCGCTATATGGGGCTCGAGGCCGAGCTGTTGACGCCCAGGGAAGCGCACGATCTGATGCCGCTTTTGGATCCGGATCAGTTCGTCGGCGCGGTGTTCGATCCGGTCGAGGGGCATCTCGACCCCTATGGCACGACGCATGCCTATGCCAAATCTGCCAAGAAGAATGGCGCCGAGATCTATCTGCACACGAAGGTCGAGGATCTGGTGCAGCGCGAGGACGGGTCGTGGCGCGTCATCACCAATCAGGGTGAAATCATTGCCGAGCATGTGGTCAATGCCGCGGGCCTGTGGGCGCGCGAGGTTGGTCGCATGGTCGGCCTGGAACTGCCTGTTCTGGCGATGGAGCATATGTATCTCATCACCGAGGATATGCCCGAGGTCATCGAGTTCAACCAGACGCGCGGCAAGGAGCTGATGCATTGCGTCGATTTCGACGGCGAGATCTATCTGCGCCAGGAGCGCAACGGCATGCTGATGGGCACCTATGAAAAGGCCTGCCGCCCCTGGTCGCCGGTGACGACACCGTGGGATTTCGGCCACGAACTGCTGGCGGAAGACATCGACCGCATCTCGCCTGAGCTTGAGGTCGGCTTCCGACATTTCCCGGCCTTCAACAAGGCGGGCATCAGGAAGGTCATCAACGGCCCCTTCACCTTCTCGCCGGACGGAAACCCGCTGGTCGGGCCGGTGCGGGGCTTGCGCAATTTCTGGTCGGCCTGCGCCGTCATGGCCGGCTTCAGCCAGGGCGGCGGCGTCGGCCTGGCGCTCGCCAACTGGATGATCGAGGGCGATCCCGGCTTCGACGTCTTTGCCATGGACGTGGCGCGCTATGGCGATTTCGCCACGCTCGCCTATACCAACGCCAAAGTGCGCGAGAACTACTCGCGTCGCTTCTCGATCCGCTACCCCAACGAGGAGCTGCCGGCGGCACGACCGCTGCTGACGACGCCGATCTATGACAGGCTGAAGGCCGCCGGTGCCGTGTTCGGCGCTTCCTATGGCCTGGAAACGCCGCTGTGGTTTGCGCCTCCCGGTGTCGAGGATCACTTCTCCTGGCGCCGCTCGACCGACTTCGACACTGTCGGCGATGAAGCCCGCGCGGTGCGCGCCGCCGTCGGGCTGATGGAGACCTCCGGCTTTGCCAAATACGAGATCAAGGGGGCGGGGGCGGAAGCCTGGCTCGACCGGATGCTCGCCTGCCGCATTCCGGCGACGGGTCGGATGGCGCTGGCGCCGATGCTGAAGGGTGACGGCAAGCTGATCGGCGACTTCACCCTCGCCAAACTCGGCGAGCAGGATCTCCTCCTGATCGGATCCGGCATCGCCGAGGATTATCATATGCGCTGGTTCGAGACGCATCTGCCGTCGGACGGCTCGGTCTCGATCCGTCCGTTGAAGCTGGAACTGGTCGGCCTGTCGATCGCCGGTCCGAGGGCGCGCGACGTGCTGGCGGCGCTGACACATCTCGATGTCGGTGATTCGGCCTTTGCCTTCATGGATATTCGCCGGATGGATCTCGGCATGGCGCCGGCGATCGTCGGTCGCGTCAGTTATACCGGCGATCTCGGCTACGAGATCTGGATGAAGCCGGAATACCAGCGCTATCTTTTCGATCTGATCCTGGAGAAGGGAGCGGCGTTCGGTATCAGGCTGTTTGGCCTTCGCGCCCTCAATGCGCTCAGGGTCGAAAAGCCCTTCGGCAGCTGGTCGCGTGAGTTTCGGCCGCTCTACGGTCCGCTGGAGGCCGGCCTCGGCCGGTTCGTGGCGCTCGGAAAACCGGCGGATTTCATTGGAAAGGCGGCAGCGATCCGCGAGAAAGCAGAGGGCGGGCAGCTTCGACTGCGCACCTTCCTGCTGGAGACGAGCGATGCCGATGTCATCGGCGACGAGCCGATCTATTTCGACGGCGCCGTGCGCGGATGGGTGACATCAGGCGGATACGCCCATGCCAGCGGCGTGTCGGTGGCCCTGGGTTACGTGCCCAAGGAGATCGCCGATGAAGCGGAAGGCTGGGCGATCGAGCTGCTTGGCGAGATCCTGCCGGCGCGGTTGCAGCCCTACCCATTGTTCGACGCAAACGGTGAGCGCATGCGTGCCTGAAACGGCCGAACCGGCAAGCTGGTCTTGTTGCTTGCCGATTCATCCACGGCCCGGATGGCTCGCCGTTTTAGACTAAAGTTGACTATCCCGCAGGCGAGGCGTGCATTTTTTTTGTTTTTTCTGACTTCAAAAGCGTCAAATCGATTTTATCGGCGAAGATTTTGCCGGTCCCACGTTTTTTAGCTTTTCTTTTCGTTTGAAAGAGGTATGGAATCGATCAAACAGAACGCTCAACAATGAGCTCAAAAAACAAGAGACCGGACCTTATGGATCTGGTCCAGGGGAAGATTGATGGAGTATTTCGTCCAGCAGCTCGTCAACGGGCTGACTCTTGGGTCTATTTATGGTATGATCGCAATTGGTTATACCATGGTCTACGGCATCATTGGCATGATCAACTTCGCCCACGGCGATATCTTCATGCTCGGCGGTTTTGCCGCTTTGGTTGTCTTTCTGCTTCTCACTTCATTTATAGCAGGCGTGCCGGTTGTACTTGCGCTTTTGCTGATGATGGTCGTGGCTATGCTCGCGGCGTCGCTGTGGAACTGGACGATCGAGCGGGTGGCTTATCGGCCGCTGCGCGGGTCGTTCCGGCTGGCGCCGCTGATTACCGCGATCGGCATGTCGATCGTCTTGTCGAACTTCATCCAGGTGACGCAGGGCCCGCGCAACAAGCCGATTCCGCCGCTCGTTTCCTCGGTTTATGAGCTCTTCGGCATCACGATTTCGCTGAAGCAGATCATCATCATCATCATTACGGCGATCCTCTTGTCCGTCTTCTGGTACATCGTCAACAAGACGCCGCTCGGGCGCGCCCAGCGCGCCACCGAGCAGGACCGCAAGATGGCGGCGCTGCTCGGTGTCGATGTCGACCGTACCATCTCGGTAACCTTCATCATGGGCGCAGCGCTCGCTGCTGTCGCCGGCACCATGTACTTGATGTATTATGGTGTGGTCGTCTTCACCGACGGATTTGTTCCGGGGGTCAAGGCCTTTACTGCGGCTGTTCTTGGCGGCATCGGCTCCTTGCCGGGCGCTGTTCTCGGCGGACTGCTGATCGGTCTCATCGAGTCCCTCTGGTCCGCTTATTTCACCATCGACTACAAGGATGTTGCGACGTTCTCCATTCTCGCAATCGTCCTGATCTTCAAGCCGTCTGGCATACTCGGACGACCGGAAGTCGAGAAGGTATAATTCAATGGCAAACATTGCTTCTACATCTGCAAGCGCCGGCAGTGACCTGACGGCGCGGGCCCTACGCGAGTCTGTCTTCGCGGGGCTCATCACGCTCGGACTGTTCGTCCTCTTCGTCGGCCTCAAGACCGACCAGAACATCCGCAACGAACTGATTCTCACCGAGCGTTGGGGGCTCTTGGCGATCTTCGTGATCGTTGCCATGGTTGGCCGCTTCCTCATGGTCGCCTATGTCCAGCCCCGGCTTGCCCAGCGAAAGGCCGCGAAGGCGGCGGCACCGGAAATCGCTAAGGAAGAAAACTTCTTCAGTCGCAATTTCTCGATAATCGCAATCGTTGCCTTGATCCTCTATCCGCCAGTCATCCTCGCCCTCACCGGTGTTCAGGGCTCGTTGAAATGGGTTGACAATTTCGGTGTCCAGATTCTGATCTATGTGATGCTCGCCTGGGGCCTCAACATCGTCGTCGGGCTCGCTGGTCTGCTCGATCTCGGATACGTTGCCTTCTATGCGGTCGGCGCCTATAGCTATGCGCTGCTGTCGACCTATTTCGGCCTGTCCTTCTGGGTGCTGCTGCCGGTGGCCGGTCTTCTATCCGCCTGCTGGGGTTTGGTCCTCGGCTTCCCGGTGCTGCGCCTGCGGGGCGACTATCTGGCGATCGTCACGCTCGCCTTCGGCGAAATCATCCGCCTCGTCCTGATCAACTGGACCGAGGTGACCAAGGGTACCTTCGGCGTATCGGGCATTGCCAAGGCAACGCTGTTCGGCATCAAGTTCGATGCGTCCAAGGATGGCTTTGCCGCACTGATGGGTCTGCCGATCTCGTCGGCCTACTACAAGATCTTCCTGTTCTACTTGATCCTCGGCCTTTGCATGCTGACGGCCTTCGTCACGATCCGCATGCGTCGCATGCCGATCGGGCGTGCCTGGGAAGCTCTGCGCGAAGATGAGATCGCCTGCAAGTCGCTCGGCATCAACACGGTTACCACCAAGCTGACGGCCTTCGCCATGGGCGCCATGTTCGGCGGCATCGCCGGGTCCTTCTTCGCCGTACGCCAGGGCTTCGTGTCGCCGGAATCCTTCGTGTTCCTCGAATCCGCGGTGATCCTCGCAATTGTCGTTCTGGGCGGCATGGGATCGCTGACCGGCATTGCGATCGCAGCGATCGTCATGATCGGCGGCACCGAAATCCTGCGCGAGCTCACCTTCCTGAAGGCCGTCTTCGGGCCGAACTTTACGCCGGAACTCTACCGAATGCTGATCTTTGGCCTGGCCATGGTCGTCGTCATGGTCTGGAAGCCGCGCGGCTTCGTCGGATCGCGTGAGCCGACCGCGTTTCTACGCGAACGCAAGGCCGTCTCCGGCAGCTTTACCAAGGAAGGGCATGGCTGATGGCCCTCGAGACCACGACGATGACAATGACACAAGACCCCATTCTCAAGGTTGAGCACCTGTCGATGCGCTTCGGCGGTCTGATGGCCATCAACGACTTCTCCTTCGAGGCCCATCGCGGCGAAATCACCGCGCTGATTGGCCCGAACGGTGCCGGCAAGACCACGGTATTCAACTGCATCACCGGCTTCTACAAGCCTACGATGGGCATGATCACCATGAAGCAGCGGTCCGGAAGGGAGTATCTCCTGGAGCGGCTGCCGGACTTCGAGATCACCAAACATGCCAAGGTGGCACGCACGTTCCAGAACATCCGGATGTTCTCGGGCATGACTGTGCTCGAGAACCTGCTGGTCGCGCAGCACAACAAACTGATGCTGGCGTCCGGCTATACGGTGCTCGGGCTAATTGGATTTCCTGCCTATCGGCAGGCCGCGAAGGAGGCGACGGAACTCGCCAAGCATTGGCTCGAAAAGGCGTCGCTGATCGACCGGGCTGACGACCCGGCCGGGGATCTGCCTTATGGCGCGCAGCGACGGCTGGAGATTGCCCGTGCCATGTGCACGGAACCGGAGTTGTTGTGCCTCGATGAGCCTGCAGCCGGCCTCAACCCGCGCGAGTCGCATGCTCTCAATGAACTGTTGCAGAGCATTCGCCGTGACACCGGTACCTCCATCCTGCTGATCGAGCACGATATGTCCGTGGTCATGGAGATCTCGGACCATGTCGTCGTGCTCGAATATGGTCAGAAGATTTCCGACGGCACCCCGGATTTCGTGAAGAACGATCCAAAGGTCATCGCGGCCTATCTGGGTGTCGAGGATGAAGAGGTTGAACAGGTGATCGAGCAAATCGAGCAAATCGAAGGCGGGCAGGGAGGCACCAAGCAATGACTGCGCCGCTGCTGCAAGTGAGAGCCGTCGAAGCCTACTACGGCAACATTCGGGCGCTGAGCGGCGTCGATGTCGAGGTCCATCGCGGAGAAATCGTTTCTCTGATCGGCGCCAACGGCGCGGGCAAGTCGACATTGATGATGACGATCTGCGGTAGCCCGCAGGCACGCACCGGCACGGTGATGTTCGACGGTCATGACATCACGCGCCTGCCGACCCACGAAATCGCGCGTATGAGAATTGCGCAGTCGCCGGAAGGCCGCCGCATCTTCCCGCGCATGACGGTTTTCGAAAACCTGCAGATGGGTGCGAGTCTCGACAATCTGAAGCATTTCGCTGAGGACGTGGAAAAGATCTTCCGGCTGTTTCCGCGGCTCAAGGAGCGGCAGGCACAGCGTGGCGGAACGCTGTCCGGCGGTGAGCAGCAGATGCTGTCGATCGGCCGCGCGCTGATGGCTCGGCCGAAGCTGTTGCTTCTCGACGAGCCGTCGCTGGGTCTCGCACCGCTGATCGTCAAGGGCATCTTCGAGGCGATCAAGAAACTCAACAAGGAAGAAGGCCTGACGGTCTTCCTCGTCGAGCAGAACGCTTTCGGCGCGCTCAAGCTCTCGGACCGCGGCTACGTGATGGTCAACGGGCGGGTGACGATGAGCGGCACCGGCAAGGACCTGCTCGCCAATCCGGAAGTTCGCGCGGCCTATCTCGAAGGCGGCCGTCATTGACGGTTTGCATCTGGAGCAAGTGACATGCAGGGAATTCTCTACGAAGAAGTGTCGATCTGGCAGTTTCTTTTCATAAGCTGCGTGCTTGGCGGTTGGACTGCCTGGCGCACGGGCAAGAGCGTCGCCGAAAGCTGGCAGGGCATGCAGCGCCTGCTTCTCTACGTGGCGTTGTTAGGGTTGGGGATCCGTTTCATCCACCATGCCCTCTTCGGCGGCACGATGTTCAGCCTGCAATACTATATCGTGGACACGGTCGTGCTTTTGTTGTTTGCTACCGTAGGTTTCCGGTACTACCGGACCAAGCAAATGACCAATAACTATTACTGGCTCTACGAGAAGGTCTCGCCCTTCTCCTGGAGAACCAAGTAAAGGGAACAGCGCGCGCCGGCCGCCGCGGCCGGTGCGAAAGAAACACCGGCGCAAATTATGGTGGGCATTGCGCAGGTTCATAACGAGACCCGCTCGAATAATTGGGAGTAACAAGATGAAAAAGTCTCTTCTGTCGGCCGTTGCGCTGACGGCAATGGTCGCTTTCAGCGGCACCGCATGGGCTGATATTCTCGTTGGTGTCGCTGGCCCGCTGACCGGCCCGAACGCCGCCTTCGGCGCGCAGTTGCAGAAAGGCGCCGAACAGGCCGCTGCCGACATCAATGCTGCCGGCGGTATCAATGGGGAACAGATCAAGGTTGTGCTCGGCGACGACGTTTCGGACGCCAAGCAGGGCGTTTCGGTCGCCAACAAGTTCGTTGCTGACGGCGTGAAGTTCGTTGTCGGCCACTTCAACTCGGGCGTGTCCATCCCGGCTTCGGAAGTCTACGCCGAGAACGGCATCCTGCAGATCACGCCGGCTTCGACCAACCCGCAGTTCACCGAGCGCGGCCTGTGGAACACCTTCCGCACTTGCGGTCGTGACGACCAGCAGGGCGCAGTTGCCGGCGCCTTCCTCGCCGCTAACCACAAGGACGCGAAGATCGCCGTCATCCACGACAAGACGCCTTATGGCCAGGGCCTTGCCGACGAAACCAAGAAGGGCATGAACGAAGCCGGTCTCACCGAAGCCCTCTATGAAGGCATCAACACCGGCGACAAGGACTTCTCGGCACTCATCGCCAAGATGAAGGAAGCCGGCGTCTCGATCGTCTACTACGGCGGTCTGCACACCGAAGCCGGCCTGATCATGCGCCAGATGAAGGACCAGGGCCTCAAGGCTACCCTGATGTCGGGCGACGGTATCGTTTCGAACGAACTGGCTTCGATCGCAGGCGATGCCGTTGACGGCACGCTGATGACGTTCGCTCCGGATCCGCGCAAGAACCCGGCCGCCAAGGAACTCGTCGAGAAGTTCCGCGCTGCCGGCTTCGAACCGGAAGCCTACACGCTCTACGCCTACGCTGCTCTGCAGGTTGTCGCCGAAGCTGCCAAGGCTGGCGGCACGACCGATCCGCAGGCCGTTGCCGAAGCGGTCAAGGCCAAGGGCCCGTTCAAGACCGCAATCGGCGAACTCGGCTATGACGAAAAGGGCGACATCACCCGTCCGGACTACGTCATGTACACCTGGAAGAAGGGTGAAGACGGCAAGTACAGCTACTTCGAAAACGAGTAAGTCTCGCTTCGGGTTCGCTGAACCACGTCAGAACTTCGAAGGCCCGGCGAGTGATCGCCGGGCTCAGACCGCTGACAAACCCCTGGCACCGTCCAGGGGTTTATGATTCATTGGGACATGTTGAAGAAACCCGTTCCCGAACAGACGGCGCTCGAGATGGTGACGCTCGACAGTCTGGTGCC
>NZ_MBST01000024.1:0-76228 GCF_001695865.1 Ensifer sp. LC384 | reverse complement strand
CCACCAGGCGGAAGGTCGTCATCCTTGCTCCCAACGTTGACATTGACCAGCGCGTCGAGAGGCGAGAGTGTCGCATCTCTAACTGGCCCAACTGTAGCATTACTAAATAGCCACTACACTCAAAAGTCACATAACATACGTTATGGAACCAGGAATAATTGGCGCTGTGTGACGAACGGCGCCAGCGCAACACTTGGCGGGCACCCACCTCACAAACACTACAATCCTCCATAACCACTCTACGCCGGCGTGGGTTCGGAGCGGATTAAGCCGGTACGATCGAGCGGTGAAATGGGCACTCCGACGCTGCATTCGTCACCAGCTTTCGTTGCAGTTGCCATCGTCACTTTGACTTGAGATCGGACCGCTCTGATGCATTCCAGAGAATGTGCACCAGGGCTGCTCCTGCCACGGACGCGAGCTGATCGCTGCCATGAAGCACGGCCGCGTGGCGGTTGCCCTTCGGACTCCAAGGTGCCTTGATACTGCGGCAAGTTTGCTTGCCCATGCCTTTGAGTGTGGCCGTCTGCGGGAAGCAATCGAAAGATGTGGAAACCGAGCCCAATCGCGTTGTCCTACCAAAGCCCGGATGGAATGTTTCGCCAAGAGCGCTGAAGCGGCGCTGAGTCGCCACATGAAGCGGAAATCCGACGCAGCCCCGCTGAGTGGTCGTAAGCTGCGACGCGGCGAACGCCTCAGCGCGCCGTTGGCCCAACTCAGCCCAGTCTTCAGCCGAACATAGGAGGAATGCACATTGGCCGCTGCCACGTTTCAGCCGAACCTAATGGGGTCTATCGGCTTCAACTCGCAAATTGCAGCGCTTTCCATTTGCGCCGTTACAGCCGTGACCGCGATATTCTATGTCGCGTCTTACCCAAGTTTGCCCTGGAACGACGTTCCGATGGAACCGGCGCCTGAGATCGCGCCGGCAAGCGGCACAGGCACGGCAAGCCCGCCGAAGTTCGAGATCGTGTTCAGCGACGGCGACCGCAGCCTGATGGTCTATGGCGGCTACGTCTACATCGTCCGACTCGGTGACAAGCTGCCTGACGGTAGTCGGGCGATCGGGTTCGAGAAGCGGGAAGGAAGTTGGTCCGCAATGACACTCTAGAAGGTCTTTCCGGTGCGGCCTTTGTGGATGTTAACGGAATGTTAACGCTCGCATTAGACGCACAGCCCCTGCCCTCCCAGGCGCCATTGCCTGTCACGGCGAACTGGCGCAACCCTTTTGTTAAGGACTTGTAAACCAGTGTTTTGGGTGGTGCATGATGATGAACGAAACGTTGCATAATGGCTTGCCGGAAATCGACAATGGCCCCATTCCGCCGGAGAGCGCTCCGATCGGCGAGCATGCAGTACAGGGCATACCGCTTGTCATCGAGGCAGTCCTCGGTCGCGCAAGATTGACTGTGGCCCAACTCTACAAGCTGCATCGGGACGACCACATAGATCTCGACACCAATTTCGGAGACCCGGTCGACCTCAAGGTCAATGGCACGGTCATTGGCCGAGGCGAGATTGTTTTCGACGAATCCAAGACCGCCATTGGCGTCAAGATCGTCGAGATTTCTCACGGCAGGCGTCGCTAATTGACGCCAGCGGGCTCTACTTTGAAATCAGCGAGATGGAGTCGTCCATCCAGGGTTGCATTAAGGTGATTGTGACCTGAATTGGCGCCAGCGTTGAAACGGCAATGAGAGGCAGGTCCGCCTCTTGGCCGGCAGCCATCGCCTCCTCCCCGTTGAGCCCCCATCAGGCGAAAAGGGGATCACGGTCAGGAAGAGGGTCGTTAAGACGTTGCAAAACGCCGCAGGCTTTTCCCGCGGCGTCTCTGTCGGACAGTTGTCGACAAGCGCTAGCCAACCTTTATCGCAACCGCAGGGCCACCGGGCGGATCGGTGCCGCGTCCGCACCGCGGAACTTCAAGGAGGCGCCGACAAACGCGAACTCGTAGACACGATCCTTCGACAGCCCTTCGAGATTGACGAGCTCGATAATCGGCGCGCCCTGTTGGGCGAGCAGATAGGTATGGACCGGGACATAATTGTTCTCGGTTTCGGCAGGAAACGCCTCGAAGCTGAGGTTGTCGGCGCCCACCACCATGGCGCCACCGTCCTCGACCAGGAATTTGGCGGCATCGATGCTCAGTCCCGGAGGATTGCTCATATAGGCGGATGCGTTCTCGTAATGCTGCATGCGCCCGGTGCGGATCAGCACAACATCGCCCTGCTGTAGATTCACACCTTGGCTGTCGAGCGCCGCCTGCAGATCCTTGCGCGTCACCCGATAGTTGTCCGGCAGCATCTGCATGCCCTTGGCTGCGGCGACATCGATCATCACTCCGCGCGCGATGATGGGCGGCAGCTTCTCCGCACCCGTGACGGTCCAGCCCTGATCGCCGAGGTAATCGGCGGCGGCATAACCGTTCCAGATCTTGCCGTTCAGACCGAAATGGTTCAGCGCATCGATATGCGTACCCATATGTGCATACATCGACACGGCAGAGCCGGTGTAACTGACATGATCGTTCATTTCCCTGCCCACTTTCATCGGGTCGGAAACTGCGGTGCCATGCGGTGTGTGGGTCATCCACATCTGGTATGGCGGATCGCCGGCCGCCTCCCAGCTTGGCATGCCGATGAAATACTCGACCGCTAGATCGTAGGATCTGCCACCATCGATGCGCGACAGGATCGTGGCGCGGGATTCAGGCGTGATCAGATTGAGCCGTCCGATCTCATCCTTCGGCCCCCATGGGCTCTTGCCAACCTCTTGCGCTGAAGCCGCGCTGCCGACGAGACCGGCGATGAAGGTGACAGCCAGGGCGCGGCTGAAAACTGCAGTGTCGAACATGATGAACTCCTTCTTCTCGCTTTCCCTGACATCGGGAAACTGAGCCCACCTTATTGCTGGCGCCTGCGCGAATAATCAGCGATAGAACGAAAACATAATTTACTCTGGAGAAAATATGGACCTGCTGGCCGCCATGCGCTCCTTCCGCCGTGTCGTCGAACTTCAGAGCTTCAACAAGGCGGCGGAAGAGCGGGGGCAATCGAACGCGTCGATCAGCAAGCAGATCCGGCAGCTCGAGGCGCGCCTCGGCACAGTGCTGATCGTGCGCACGACGCGCCGCATGAGCCTGTCTGAGACAGGGCACAGCTATTTCGCCGAATGTTGCCGGCTGCTCGACGAGCTAGACCATCTGGAGCGGACGACCTCCGGGGAAGCCGGCGAGATCAATGGCCGGCTCCGGATCAATGCGCCCCTGTCCTTCGGACTGACCGTACTCGCACCGATGCTGGCCCGTTTCATGATGCTTCATCAGCAGTTGAAGGTGGACATGACGCTCGACGACCATTTGCTCGACGTCGTGTCTGAGGGCTTCGACCTGTCCATCCGCGTGCGCGCGACGCTCGCGGATTCATCCCTGGTTGCCAGGCGGCTGGGCGAGGTCGAGCAATTCATCTGCGCAGCACCCGCCTACCTCTCGGCAAGCGGCGCGCCAACAGAGGTCGGCGATCTCAAGAACCACCATTGCCTGGCCTACCGCCTCGCCGACCAACCCGGCAGCTGGGTGCTGGAAGGCCCAGACGGTGCCGCGAGCATCGATGTGCCCGCACGCTTCGTCGTCGACAACAGCCTGATGCTTTGCGAGATGATCCAGTCCGGCGTTGGCATCGGCGTGTTGCCCTCCTTCATCGCCAACCCGCTCCTTGCCAACGGCAAGCTCCTGCGGATCTTGCCGCAGCACAAGCTCGCCCGGCGCAGCATCTACGCGGTCTATCCGACCAACCGCCTGCTTCTGCCCAAGGTGAGGGTCTTCACCGAATTTCTCGCAAGCGAGTTTCGGCAAGCCGGTTTCTAGCCAGGCTTGCGCGCCTACAGCGCCGCGCGTCTTATCAGACGCGCAAAGGTCGCTGTAGCACTTTAAATTGCTGCATGTTTTTGTCCATAAATCGGGTACGATTTAAGGAAACATGCGGTAGCGACACGGCGTTCCGGCCCCCTCGCCGAAGGCAGCCGGTCGCAGGGGCAAAGTGATCCGTGTCGGCGTCGACTCCGATTGCGACGATCCCGCCATCGACATCCCCAAAGCCGGAGACGATGGAGTGCTGCGCGCGGTGCAATCAGTGCCTGGCATGTGGCGATCACGCAATTTTGCGACGCGACGCCTCGCCTCGGCCGCGCTTAGGCCGATAATGAGCTGAAACGAACCGAAAGACCGCCGATGCACAACGCGATGTCCAAGGTATTGCAAACTGCGTTCCTGCTGGCGCTCATGTCTGCGGGCACATTCGCGGCGGAACTGCCGCGGTCGGGCGATGCAGTCTTCGACCGCGTCATCGCGTTGGTGAACTCCGAGTTTCACGACGAAACCGCACTGGGCCGCTTCAACGAAACTGCGAGGAAAGAAATCGAAGACGCGAGACCGACGCTTTCCACAACCGGTTCTGCCGTACGCGTTGATGCTGCGATCGGCATGGCCCTTGCCAGCCTGCGCGCGTCCCACAACGGCCGCTTCAAACCAGACACAATCGCCTACTTCGAGTTGAGCGACATCTTTCGCTTCGCCATCCGCGATGACCTGCGCCGGCTGTTTCCGCCGGAGGGAGACGTCAGTTATCCCGGCATCGGCATGGTCACGCGGGTGGTAGGTAATGCCAGGTTCGTGAGCGCTGTCTATGATGGTTCTCCAGCGGCAAAGGCCGGGGTCGTCACGGGTGATGAGATCCTCACCGTCGATGGATTGCCCTATCGCGAGATCGCCTCCTTTCAAGGCAAGGTCGGGCAGTCGGTCGACATTCGCCTGCGCCGCAAGGCAGATGCGGCGCCAATAAGTGTCAAGGTTGCGGTCGAAAGGCTACGCCCGCTCCCAACATTCGAAAAGGCGATCGAGAACAGCATCGCAGTGAGCGAACGCGACGGAAGAACGATCGGCTATATCAGGTTCTGGACGCTGTCGACGCGCGACGGACTGGAGATCGTCGCACGGGAGCTTTCGGACGGACGTCTGAGCGCTGTCGACGGTGTGGTCGTGGACCTTCGCGGACGCTGGGGCGGCGGTGCGGCCGACGCCGCCGAACTCTTCGTCGGCGACACGCCGTCGTTCCGGTTGATCCCACGGCATGGGCGAGCGACGCTCGCAAATGTTCGCTGGCGCGGTCCGGTGGTGGCGCTGGTCGATGAGGGCACGCGCAGCGGTCTCGAGCTTTTCGCCTATGCGCTCCGGATAAACGGCATTCCGCTGGTGGGCGAGCGCACCGCCGGCGCCCTGTTGGCAGGCCGCGCCTATATCCTGCCCGACGACAGTCTGCTGGAAATTGCCGTCTCCGATGCGGTCATCGACGACAACGTACGGCTGGAAGGAACCGGGATCGCCCCGGACATTCGTGTCAACCTTCCGCTCGCCTATGCCGCCGGCCGAGATCCACAAAGGGAAGCCGCCGTGTCAGAGCTGCTTCGGCTGATTGCCGACGGCACCTCGGACCGCACCGTGACGCGAGGAGAACGCTCGCTGACACGGTGATCACGAACGTCACACCTTGCCCTTTGCAGGCCCATTCAGGCTGCCGCGTTGGCCCGAACGATTTCGCGACCAAGCCGGACGACCTCGTCGACAAGCAGCTTCAAGTCCTGCCGTCTGGTGCGGTGATTGTTGATCGCGACCCTCAGGCAATGCTGACCGTGCACGGTCGTGTCGGAGAGAACTGCGGTGCCTTCATCCTGCAGGCGCAGCATGATCTCGGTATTAAGTGCCTTCAATTCGTCGCCGTCCTTGCCTTCGCAGCGGTAACGGAAGCAGACGATATTGATGTTGGTCGGTGCCACCAGTTCGAGCAAAGGCTCCGCCTCGACCAGGTCGCTCAGATACCGTCCCTGGGCTATATTCTGGTCGACGAGCCGGCCGAACTTGGCGATGCCGTGCTCCTTCAGCGACATCCAGATTTTCAGCGCCCTGAAGCCACGTGACGTCTGCAGGCCATAGTCATAAAGCCAGGGTGCTGCCGCGAGACCACGCGTCGTTGCCACCAGATATTCCGGCGTCACTGCGAAGGTCCGGCGATGGGCCGAAGCATCCTGAATCAACACGCAGCCAGCCTCGAATGGCGCGTGCAGCCACTTGTGCGGGTCGAGCGCCACCGAATTGGCCTTCTCGATCCCGGCGACGCGAAAGCGGTTCTTCGGAGCAACGGCGATCAGCGCGCCGATGCAGCCATCGACGTGCAGCCAGAGGTCCTCTTCTGCCGCCAACGCCGCGAGTGCCTGCAGATCATCGATGGCGCCGGTGTTGACGGTGCCAGCTGTCGCAATCACGCAGGCAGGCATATATCCCGCCGCGCGATCTTCCGTGATCGCACGCCTCAGCGCAGCCACATCGATGCGCAGCTCGGCGTCGGTCGGAATGCGCCGGAGCGCCTGGTTTCCGAGCCCAAGCGTCTCCATCGCCTTGCGGTGACAACTGTGGATCTGGTCGGATCCATAGTAGCGCAACGGCCGCGCGATTGCCGCAACACCAAGCTCCCGGATATCGACACCGGCTTTGACATTGCGAGCCACGGCAAGGCCGATGATGTTGGCAACCGACCCGCCGCTGACCAGCGTGCCGCTGGATGAGGCTGGAAATCCCAACATCTCCTTGCACCAATTGACGACCTGCTGATCCATCAGCGCTGCTGCATGATTGCCGCCGCCCAGATTGGAGCCCTGGACGGCGGCAAGAAAGTCGCCGAGTGCTCCGGTGAAATTGCTCGACCCCATGTACCAGGACCAGAAACGTGGGTGGATGTTACCCATGGGGTAACCCAAGACATTCGCAGCCACCTCACGGTAGACTTCGTCCGTCGGCGTCGGCGACTGGGGCAGCGAGGCTGCAAATGACGCGCGGACCGGCTCCGGCATGTCCAGCCAGACATGCCGATCACGAACACGGCTGATGTAATCGATGGCGTCGTCGACGACCCGATGCGACAGGGCGCGCAGATCGGTCCAATCGTCAGGATCCAGCGTTTCCTCACCGGCTGCGGTGGGTGTCCTTGGTGATGCCTCCATTCGTGCCTCCCGATTGCTCGACATTCGTTGATGAAAATCGTTGGGTACCGCCGCGCGCGGCATTAGGTCAGCGAAAAGGCCGTTTAGGCGGCGATCTCACCTACCTCTTATGGCCATTGCAACGCCGTCAATATGAACTCCTGACGCGCGCTTTCAATAAAATTCGCAGGGGATGGAAACACTCCGTCCCTCTCTCGTCCATATTCGGCGCTAGGGAGACCGGGCTTGGCAGGCTATATTTCCCCTATGGAGATCGTGACGGAGAGATTCGCATCGATGCCGAACCCTACAAACGGCAAGAACAATGGTCGGGTAGAGGCCAACGACGAACAACCCCTCGGCGCCCAGTTGCGGATGATGCATGCAGCCTTCATGGCTTCGCCGCTCCGAAACCGGATCATCTGGCTCGCCCTCGGTATCCTGATGGTGATCGTGACGACTGCGTTCGGTCAGATCATCCTCAATCGATGGTACAAACCGTTCTACGACACGCTGGAAAGACGCGATCTGCAGGCCTTCCTGCACCAGCTCGTCGTCTTCGCCCAGATCGCCGGTGCCCTGCTCGTTCTCAATGTTCTGCAGACATGGCTTGGCCAGCTTGTCCGGCTGAAGCTACGGGAAGGCCTGACACTCGACCTCATCCACGAATGGATGAAGCCGGCGCGTGCGTTCCGGCTGGCCAATGCCGGCGCCATCGGCATCAATCCCGACCAGCGCATCCACGAGGACGCCCGCCATCTCTCGGACCTTTCGGCGGGCCTGACGATTGGGCTGATACAATCCGGCATCCTGCTCGCAAGCTTCATCGGCGTGCTCTGGTCTCTGTCGGACGGATTCGTCTTCCACATCTCGGGCATGGCCATCGACATTCCGGGCTATATGGTCTGGGCCGCCATTCTCTACGCCGGCACGGCCTCGTGGTTGAGCTGGCTCGTCGGGCGTCCATTGGTCAAGCTCAACGGTGAACACTACGCCCGCGAGGCGTCGTTGCGCTTCTCACTGATGCGCATCAACGAGCACATCGAGGCCGTGTCGCTGTCATCGGGCGAGGCGAACGAGAAGCGCCGGCTGCAGGCCGATCTGTCGTCTGTTCTCGAGATCAGCCAAAGCCTGCTGCTCGCCGTCACGCGGTTGACCTGGGTGACGGCGGGTTATGGCTGGATCACCGTCGTCGCGCCGATCGTCATCGCCTCGCCCGTCTATTTTGCCGGCGATCTCAGCTTCGGCGGTCTGATGATGGCCGTCGGTGCCTTCAATCAGGTACATGCCTCACTGCGCTGGTTCGTGGACAATATCGGCGCCATTGCCGACTGGCGCGCGACATTGATGCGCGTTGCGGCCTTCCGCTCGGCACTTCTCGTCATCGACGACCGGCACGAGGGTGACAAGCGCATCGAGTTCGTTACGGCGGACGGTCCGCAGATGATGTTCGATCATATCGAGATCGTCTCGGCTGCCGGTTGCATCAAGCTCTCAGAGCCGAATGTCACGATCAATCCCGGCGAACGGGTGCTTGTCACCGGTGCGCCGGAGGTTGATAAGGCGCCGTTCTTCCGGGCCATTGCTGGCCTGTGGCCCTGGGGGCACGGCCGCATCTCGCTGCCGATCGATGATGGCCTCGCCTTCGTTCCCCGCTCGCCGTATTTTGCGCCGGGTACGTTGGAGGAGGTGCTCGCCTACCCGAAGACACCAGACAGCTTCAAGAACGGCGAACTTGGCGGCGTGCTTTCCAAGGTCGGCCTCGGCCGCCTCGCCGACCGCCTCGATCAGGACATGCGAAAGAAGCTCAATCTGAGCGAAGTCGAAATGCGCCTTCTGGCAATCGCCCGCCTTGGCCTGCACAAGCCTCGGTGGCTGATCATCGACGAGGCATTGGACACGCTTGAGGACGATGCCTATCGCAAGGTCATGACCTTTCTCGACCGCGAAATGGGTAAGGCGGCAATCGTCAACATCGGCCGCAAGGAACGCGCCAACGGCTTCTTCACCCGCGTGTTGGAGCTCGAGAAAGACGCCGCCGGCGGTTCGTTGCGTCTGATCCGTCCAAAGAGCCTGCGCCCGACCAATCCGCAATTGGTTGATTGACAGCGTCTGCGCTGAAGGCGGCACATTAAATTGCTGACGCATCCATTTGATTAACAAGAAACAGCGCCTTCATGGAAGGCGCTGTTTCGGTAGGCAATGTTGCCGCGGATCTTAGCGCGCGCGCAGCTTCATGTGACGGTTGACGTCCTTGTAGAGCAGGTAGCGGAACTTGCCGGGGCCGCCGGCGTAGCAGGCCTGCGGGCAGAATGCGCGAAGCCACATGTAGTCGCCGGCTTCGACTTCGACCCAGTCCTGGTTAAGCCGATAGACGGCCTTGCCTTCGAGCACGTAGAGACCATGCTCCATGACGTGGGTTTCGGCAAAGGGAATGATCGCGCCCGGTTCGAAGGTCACGATGGTCATGTGCATGTCGTGCCGGAGATCGGTCGGGTCGACGAAACGCGTCGTTGCCCACTTGCCTTCCGTGCCGGGCATGGCTGAAGGCGTGATATCGGCCTCGTTGGTGAAGAAGGCTTCGGGAGCGGGAAGGCCGTCGACGAACTCGTAGGCCTTGCGGACCCAATGGAAGCGAACAGGCGCTTCGCTTCTGTTATGCGCCGCCCATTTGCTCGCAGGCGGAATGAAGGCGAAACCGCCGGGAAGCATGCGATGCTCTTTGCCATCGAGTGTCACGGTCAGTTCGCCCTCGACGACGAACAGCGCACCCTCAGCACCCTCGTCGAGTTCCGGCCGGTCGCTGCCGCCGCCGGGAGCGATTTCCATGATGTACTGCGAAAATGTTTCAGCAAAACCGGACAATGGACGCGACAATATCCACAGGCGGGTTTTGTCCCAGAACGGCAGATAGCTGGTGACGATGTCCATCATCACACCCTTCGGAATCACCGCATAAGCCTCGGTGAAGACCGCGCGGTCCGTCAGGAGCTGCGTTTGTTCCGGAGCGCCGCCATGGGGCGCGTAGTAGTTACGACCAGTCATTTCCGTCCTTCAGTTCTCAAACAGGCGCCGCCTCCTCACAAGAGCGGCGCGGTTGGGGTTATTGCCAATGGAATGTCAAAGCAGCGCGGCGCGCAGGTCGCGCGGCTGATCCTTCTCTTCATCGAGATCCAGTTCCGCCTCTACGTGGTGCAGATGTTCGGCCATCTCCTTGATCGCCGTGTCCACATCCCTCGCCGCGATGCGGTCGACGACCGCCATATGTTCGTCCGGCCCGCAATTGTGCAGGTGGTTCGACCGGTACATGGCGGTGATCAGCGAAGTTCTCGAAACCAAGTCCCGCAGGATGCCGAAGAGGAAGGCGGAGCCGGAGAGTTCCGCCAGAAGCAGGTGGAATCCGCCGGAAAGACGAACGATTGCAGAGAGATCACCTGCCCTGCCCGCAACCCGTTCTTCATCGACATGAGAGCGCATGCGCTCGATGTCTTCCACCGTGGCGCGCTCGCACAGGCGCTCGACGACGCGTTGTTCGATCGCCCTTCTCGTGACGAAGACGTCCCGCGCTTCGTCCACAGACGGCTCGGACACGAAGGCGCCACGGTTTGGCATGATCGTGACCAGCCCATCCCGTTCCAGCGCGGTCAGCGCCTGGCGGATACGGGCTCGACTGACGGAGAAAATCTCGGCAAGCTGCTCTTCCTTGAGGCGGGTGCCGGGACGCAGCCGCCGCTCCGCGATCGCAAGCCAGATCTTCTCACAAATGATAGCCGTCGGCGCCCCGGCGGTTTCGTCCGCATTGTACATGAAATCTCCCATAGCCGTTCGCATACTCTGGCCGGCCAGCTCTCAAAGTCAATTCCACTCACTGCAGTTTGATATTGACTACAAAATTGTAGACAATATTGTGTACCGTAACTTGGTATGCTGTGGCAACCACTTAAACAACGGCCATCGACCGGTTTGACAGCCGACCGTACCCGACCCGAGAGCTCATTGATGGACTTCGACTTCACCGAACTGCCCGCCCAGGACCGCTACCGGTTGCTGACAAATTTCATCGGTCCGCGCCCGATCGCGCTCGTGTCCACGCTCTCGCCAAGCGGCCAGGACAACGCCGCGCCGATGAGTTTCTTCAACGTCTTCTCACACGATCCGCCCATCGTGATCCTGGGCATCCAGACACGACCGAACGGCGAAGAGAAGGACACGGTCAGCAACATCCGGCGCACAAACGAGTTCGTCGTCAACATGGTCGACATGGCGATCGCCGACCAGATGCTCGTCTGCGGCCTCACCTTCGAACCGGATGTCGATGAGGTGGCGATGGCGGGGCTCTCAGCGGCCGATGGCGTCAAGGTCGGTGCCCGCCGCATCGTCGAATCGCCTTGTTCGATGGAGTGCCGGGTCGAACGGCTGATCGAATACGACCGCCGGGTCATCGTGCTGGGCGAGGTCGTCCACATGCATGTGCGCAAGGACTGCCTGGATGACAACGGCCACTATGTCGATCTGTCGACATATCAACCAATCGCGCGCCTTCACGCAAACAACTACATCACCTCCGATCGACAGTTCGAGATGCGGGCACACGACATCGCGTCCTTTGCCGCTCCCAAATCGAAAACGAACTGATCCATGCGCATCCTTCTCGTCAACCCGAACTCCACCGCCTCGATGACCGAACAGGCGCACCGTAGCGCCGAGCGGGTTGCCGCACCCTCAACGCTGGTGGAGTCCGTCAACCCGACCACAAGCCCCGCCAGCATCGAGGGTCATGCAGACGAGGCCATGGCGGTGCCTGCGATGCTTGCCGAGATCCGCGCCGGCGAGGCGCGTGGGGTCGATGCCTATGTCATCGCCTGTTTCGACGATCCGGGCCTCGGTGCTGCGCGTGAAATCGCACGCGGACCGGTCATCGGCATCTGTCAGGCGGCCATACAGGTGGCGATGAACATCGCCACGCGTTTTTCCATCATCACGACCTTACCGCGCTCGGTGCCGATCATCGAGGACTTGGTCGATGCCTATGGTGCCGGCCATCGTTGTCGCAAGGTGCGTTCGGTGGACATGCCCGTGCTGGCGCTTGAGGAGGACCTCGCCCATACGGAAGAAATGCTCGTGCGGGAAATCCTGCGCGCCAAGCATGAGGACGGCGCCGAAGCGATCATTCTCGGCTGTGCGGGCATGTCGGAACTGTGCGATCGGCTGAAGCTGAGGACCGGCATGCCGGTGATCGATGGCGTAACCGCTGCAATCAAGCTCGCCGAAGCGCTGGTTGGCGCCGGTTACTCCACCTCCAAGGTGGGTGCCTATGACTATCCGAGAGTCAAGGCACCGACAATCGCCCGCATTGCGGATTCAGTAGCTTAAGAAACATCTGCAAGCAACTGAAAACAAAAAGCTCCGGAGGAACGATCCTCCGGAGCTTTTCTTATTCTGCTGATGACGCTTGGACTATGCCGCCTGCGTTGGCTTGGCCGGTGACGCTAGAGCTTCCCCGACGCGGTGGCACGCCGCACGGGAACCATCGGAAAAGCTTCTCATCGCGGGGCGTTCGCTCTTGCAGCGGGCATCGGCCAACGGACAACGCGGGTGAAAGGTGCAGCCCGATGGCGGATTGAGCGGGCTCGGCACTTCGCTTGCCGTGATGCTGCGCTGGCGCTTTGGTTCGGCAATGTCAGGAATCGTCTCAAGCAACAACCGCGTATAGGGATGGCGCGGATTGGCGAAAAGCGTCTCCGTGTCCGCCTCCTCGACGATGCGGCCGAGGTACATCACCGCGATCCGATCCGACATATGGCGGACCACGCTCATGTCGTGGCTGATGAAGAGATAGGTGAGCCCCATCTCATCCTGTAATTTGCGCATCAGGTTGAGGATCTGAGCCTGCACCGAAACATCGAGCGCCGAGGTCGGCTCGTCGCAGACGAGGAACTCGGGCTCGCCGGCCAGCGCACGCGCGATCGAAATGCGCTGACGCTGGCCACCGGAGAACTCGTGCGGAAATTTCGAACCGTCCGAAGGCGCAAGCCCGACAATGCGCAACAGCTCGCCGACACGCTCCATCACCTCTGCTTCCGAGTTGCGCAGCTTCAGTTCGCGCAGCGGCTCGGCGATGATGTTCTTTACCCGCCAGCGCGGATTGAGGCTGGCGAAGGGATCCTGGAAGATCATCTGGGCGGAAAGAGGCTCGCCGGAACGACCTGGAGCAAAACGAACCTCGCCCTCCGAGGCCCGATAGAGACCGGTGACGAGGCGCGCCACCGCCGACTTGCCGCAGCCGGATTCTCCCACCAGGCTGAGGCAGCCACCCATCGGCACAGTGAAGCTGATGTCGTCCACCGCTCGCACGAACTGGCGTGGCTTGCGCTCCAGGACCCGGTTCAGCCACGGGGCCGACACATCGAAATTGCACGTCAGATCGTTGACGGTCAGGGCGTCACTCATAGAACTCCTCCTGCATTGAGCCAGCAAGCGCTGACACCGAGGCCGACCGGGGTCGGCTCCGGGCGATCTTCACGGCAACGCCGCCCCGCTTCGGGACAACGCGGATTGAAGGCGCAGCCGCGCGGGATGGCGTTCAGACGCGGCATCGAGCCGTCGATCTGGTTCAGCCGCTCGACCCGACGGCCGAGCGCCGGGATCGAGCCCATCAGCCCGCGCGTATAGGGATGGCGTGCATTGCGCAGCACTTCTTCCACCGGGCCGATCTCGACCAATCGCCCGGCATACATCACCGCGACGCGATCGGCTGTCTCGGCGATCACGCCCATGTCATGGGTCACGAGCATGACGGATGTGCCATGGTCGTCGCAGAGACGACGCAGGAGAGAGGTGATCTGCGCCTGGATCGACACATCAAGAGCCGTCGTCGGTTCATCGGCGATGATCAGCTTCGGCTCCGCCGCAAGCGCAAGGGCAATGACCACACGCTGCCGCATGCCGCCGGAGAACTGGTGCGGATAGTGATCGAAGCGGGCCTCCGGTGCTGGAATGCCCACTTCCTTGAGCAGATGGATGGCGCGTTCCTTGGCACCCTGCTTCGACAACTTCAGGTGAAGGCGGATCGTCTCGACCAGCTGCGCGCCGACGGTAAAGAGCGGGTTCAGCGATGTCAGAGGATCCTGAAAGATGGCGCCGATCTGCCGGCCGCGCACGCCCTGCATCTCCGTGTCGGAAAGCTGGTCGATGCGGCGGCCCGAAAGCCAGACCTCGCCGCCGGATATCCGTCCCGGCGGTTCGAGCAGGCCCTGCACGGCAAGGCCGGTCATCGACTTGCCGGCGCCGGATTCGCCGACCACGCCCAGGATCTCGCCTGGCCGAATGCTGAGCGAGACGTCAGACAATGCCGCAACAGTGCCGTGCCGTCCGGGAAACTCGACGCAAAGTCCTCGCACGTCGAGAACCGGCGATGTTACGAGCTCACTCATGCCGCAGTGCCTCCAAGGGATAGCTGGGTGGGAAGATTTCGCTGACGGGAGGATGCGCCCAGCTGCGTTCGGGATATTTGGCAATCAGCCCATCGAACTGCCGCTGCGCCTGCCGGCGTGCCGCGTCCATGTCGACGCCAGCCACCTTGCCCTCGTGCATGGACAACCGGCCGTCGACGAAGACTGTCTTGGTGACACGCCCCGAGCCGCCCACGACCAGCGTCGTGATTGGGTCGATCGCCGGCGCCATATGATGATCCATCAGGTCGAAGACCGCGATGTCAGCCCGAGCGCCTGCCTCAAGCCGCCCGAGATCGCTGCGTCCCAAGGCCTTCGCTCCGCCCAGGGTGGCGGCATCGAAGAGATCGGCACAGCTGACGGCTGCGGTATCGCCCTCGACGACGCGGCAGGTGATGAGGCCGACAAGCAGGTTCATCAGCATGTCGGGCGGCGTCGTGTCGGTGCCCATGGCGATGTTGATGCCGCGCTCCTTGACCGAGCGGAAGGAGTTGAGCGTGCTGCCGCCCCGTGCCGAGACCAGCGGGCAATGGACGATGCTGACGCCGTTGTCGGCATAGAGCTGCAGGTCGTTGACCGTTGCCTGCGTGGCGTGGGGTGCGATCAGCCGCGAACTCAGGAAGCCGAAGCTCGCCATCCACTCCGGCGCCGTCTTGCCATGAAGGCGACGAACCGTGTCGACCTCCATCGTGCCTTGCGCGGCGTGAAGCCTGATCGGGCAATCAAGGTCACGCGCGGCATCCGCCGTTTGCCTGAGCAGGCGTTCCGTGCACGTCTCGACCCGGTCGGGCGCCAGCAGGCCGCGAACCAGGCCGCCATGGCGGCCGTCATGATCGCGGATGAAGCCGATGGCGTCGTTGAGGCCCTGCAGCCCCCTCGCCTCGTCGAACACGGCTTCGAGCTGTCCCGGCGCTTCCAGCACCATGCCGCCGGATCGGTAGGCGGGGCTGAGATAGACGCGCAGGCCGAGATCGCCGGCAGCATCGGAGGCTGCGGCGAATTCCTCGACCGTCTCGCCCCACTCGCGGTAGAACAACGACGCGATTGGCGCCGCAGTCGTGATGCCGTTGAGCAGCAGCTGGGCGAAGGAAAAGCGCTTCTGAAACGCCAGCTCCTCCTGCGTGTACATTTCATAGGGACCGCGCTCGACGTAGGATCGCGGCCAGACCCGGCCCTTGGCCCAGCCGGGCTGATGGTCGACCGCAAGAATCGTCGTGTCGAGATCCGACAGGGCGTCGAGATCGATCAGGCCGGGGCTGATCATTGCCGCACCGAAATCGATCCTGCGCGCCACCTCGCCCTCGAAGTGCGGCCCAACATATAGCAGGCGGCCGCCTTCTATGACCACTTCGCCATTCGGGATCAGACGATGGCTACCGTCACGATGGCCGAGCACCCATTGGGCAGTCAGCAGCGTGCGGCCTTCGGCGCGCGCGCCGAGCTTCAAATCCATGAGATCGATCATGGGATGGCCACCTCCGCGACACCGTTACGGGCAATGACGCGACCGCGCTTGACGACCAGCGGACGCGGTGCGACTTCGACGACGGCATGGGCGAGCGTTTCGCCGACGAGCAGGGTGAAATCGGCATTGCAACCGACATCGAGGCCATAGCCGGCAATGTCCATGACGTCAGCTCCACCGGTCGAGCAGACATGAAGCGCGTGCTCCAGATCGACGTCACGGCGCAGCCCGTTCTTCATGCCGAGGATGCGAGCGCGGTCCATCATGTCGGGCTGGCCCCAGGGTCCCCAGGTATCGCGAATGCCATCGCAACCGGCGGCCACTTTCACGCCAGCCTCCTTGAGGCGCATGATCGACGGTACCGTCGAGGACGGCGAGCCCGTCGTGACGATGCGCACATCGAGATCGGCGATCTGTTCGATAAGGCCGGCGACCCGCAGGTAATCGGGAGCGCCGAGCGCAAAGGCGTGGCTGATTGCAACCCGCCCCTGCATGCCGAGCGCGCGAATGCGCTCGAACATCATTTCCATGCTGAAGGCGCCAAGTTCGCCGGCTTCATGCAAGTGGATATCGATTGGCTTGCCATGTTTTTCGGCGAGCCCGAAGACCGTATCGAGGTGTCCCTTCGGATCGCGATCGATACCACAAGGATCAATTCCGCCAAGGACTTCCGCGCCATCGCTCAGAGCCTGGTCGAGAAGCTCGACGGTGCCCGGCCGCGTCACCAGGCCCGATTGCGGGAAGGCGACGATCTCGATGTCGATGATGCCATCGAGCGCCTCGCGCGTCTCGATGATGCCTTCCATCAGGCGCAGGCCATGGGTGGTATCGATGTCGACATGGCTGCGAATATGGCTGGCGCCGTTTGCCGCCAGCAGGACTGCCTGGCGCATGGACTGGCGATGCGGATCGATGCCGATCTCAAGCCGCTTCTCGCGCTCGAAATCGATCCGTTCGCGCAGCGTCGCGACCTTGGCGTTCTCGTGCCAGGGCATGCCCCAGACGGACTTGTCGAGATGGGTGTGGGCTTCGACCAGACCGGGAATGGCGATGTGGCCACGACCATCCTCGATCGCCACGCCGTCAGCCTCAAGGTTCTCGCCGATCGCGTCGATCTTGCCGTCGCGGATCAGGATATCCGTCGGTGCCCCGCCGTGGGGACGGACGTTACGGATCAGAAGATTGGACATCGTTCACCTCAGTTTCGGATTGAGTGCGTCGCGCAGCCAGTCACCCAGAAGGTTGACCGAGACGACGAGAAGGCAAAGCTGCAGCACCGGGAACAGGACGACCCACCAGATGCCGGAGAAGAGGAACTGGTTGCCGAGGCGGATGAGCGTCCCGAGGCTCGGCTGGCTCGGCGGCATGCCGATGCCGAGGAAGGAGAGTGTCGCTTCCGTCAGGATCGCCATGCCGAAGTTCAGCGTGGCGGCGACCATGATCGGCGTCAGCGTGTTCGGCAGGATGTGGTTGAGCATGATCCGCCGCGCCGGCGTCTTCAGGAGGCGAGCCGCCTGCACATATTCCTTGCCGCGCTCGACGATCGTCTGGGCGCGCACGGTTCGGGCATATTGAACCCAGGCGCTGAGCGTGATCGCCAGCACGAGGACAGCGCCCGATCCGACATCGCGCAGCTCCGGCGGCAGCATCTGTCGGGCAACCGCGCTGACGAGAATGGCGATCAGGATCGTCGGGATCGACAGCAGAACGTCGCCGATGCGCATCAGGATATTGTCGATGATCCCGCCGAAATAGCCGGCGATGAGACCGAGGCTGAGGCCGACTGTCAGCGACAGGATCACCGAACAGACCCCGATCAGGATCGAAATACGTGAACCGTAGAGAATGGCCGAGAGCATGTCGCGGCCCTGGGTGTCTGTGCCGAGGATAAACGGCCATTGACCATCGGCCTGCCAGATCGGCGGCAGCTCCGAATTCCAGAGATCGAGCTGGGCCGGATCGAACGGGTTCTGTGGCGCGATCAACGGCGCGGCGAAGGCCGCGGCGATAAGAGCGAGGAGGATCAGCGCGCCGGCGATTGCCGACGGGCTGCGGGTGAAAGACCACCAGAGATCGCTCTGGCGCCAGCGCGTGAGCCGGCCCGCCTTGGCTATCGTGGTTGTTTCCTGAGCCTGGTCAGTCATGGGGCGGCCTCAGCGTGTGGCATCGCGAAGACGCGGATCGATGACCGCATAGGCGATATCGACAAGCGTGTTCAACGTGACGAAGATGAAGGAGACGATGCACAGGTAGCCTGCCATCACCGGGATATCGAGGAAGGTCACCGCCTGGATGAACAGCATGCCCATTCCCGGCCATTGGAATACGGTCTCGGTGATCAGAGCGAAGGCGATCAGCGATCCGACATTCATCGCGGTCATGGTGACGACCGGCATCAGACAGTTTCGAAGCGCGTGCCGGAAGTTGATGCGCCACCGCGGTACGCCACGGGCGCGCGCGAACTTCACGAAATCCGAGCGCAGCACCTCCATCATCTCGGCGCGAACGAGCCGCATGACGAGGGTGATCTGATAGAGCGCAAGCGCAAAGGACGGCAGAAGCAAGGATGCGCGCCCGGATGCGGTCAAGAGGCCGGTGCTCCACCAGCCGATCTGGACGACGTCGCCGCGGCCAAAGGCCGGCACCAGACCAAGCGAAACGGCAAAGACAAGGATCAGCAGAATGCCAACGACAAAACTCGGCAGGGAGACACCGATAATGCTCACGAACTGCAGGCCCTCCGAATACCAGCGGCCGCGATGGATCGCCGTCAGAACGCCGAGCGGAATGCCGATCAGCAGCGACAGGACCGTGGCCACCAGAGCCAGTTCGATGGTGGCAGGGAAACGTTCGGCGATCAGCGTCATCACGTCCTGGCCGTTTCGGTAGCTGATGCCGAAATCGCCTTGGGCCGCGTTGACGACGAAGCGCACATACTGGCTCAGGAACGGATCGTTCAGACCGAGCTTTTCGCGCAGTTCGAGCCGGTCGGCCTGCGACATCTGTTCGTTGGCCATCAGTTCGACCGGGTCGCCGGCGAAACGAAAGATCATGAAGGCCATCAGCGCGACGGCAAGCATGACCAGTACGGCATTAGCCAGCCGCTTGATGAGAAAGACAATCATTGGGTTTCCCGCTCAATGAGAAACCCCGACAGAGCAGGCTCTGCCGGGGCAATGTGGGCTCAATCACCGATACGGGTCAGCCAGTGGCGCGGCTTGTTGTCGGCGCGGATGGTGACGTCGGTCACTTCCTTGGACATCGCCCATGCCATCGGCTGCTGATGCAGGGGGATCATGATGACCTGATCCTTGGCAAATTTCAGCGCTTCGGTTTCGATTGCCAATCGCTTGTCGCGATCCATTTCGACGGCGGCCTTCTTCACCATCGCGTCGAGTTCGGGATAGGACCAGCCGCCATAGTTGGCGACGCCGGCCGCACCTTCGCGGGTCGAAAGCACCTGGATCAGGATCGAATAGGCATCGAGCGTCGGCTCGTTGGCCCAGCCGATCATGAAGGCGTCGGACTTGCCGCCGGCGCGCTTCGGCGCCTGCACAGCGCGCGGACCGATATCGAGCGTCGGCTTGAGGCCGACACGCGACAGCATCGAAACGAGCGCGCTGCAGACGTCTTCCTCGTTGACGCTTTCGTCGTTCATGCAGACGAGCGTGAACTCGGTGCCGACAGCGCCCGCTTCCTCCAGCAGCTTCTTCGACAGTTCCGGATCATAGGCGGTCGGCACGTCGAGTTCGGCGCTGTAGCCCGGGATTTCCGGCGCGACCATGGTGCCGGCCACGTGCGACTTGCCGCGCATGACGCGCTTGAAGATCAATTGCCGGTCGATCGCGTGATCGATCGCCTGGCGGACCTTGATGTCGTTGAAGAAGTTTTCGCGGCCGTCAGCGAGCTTGTCCTTACGGTTGAAGACGAGGTGGATCGTGCGCAGGTCGGAGCGCTCGACAACCTTGATGTTCGGATCGCTCTTCAACCGATCGAGATCCTGCACGGGCGCGCCGTCGGTAAGGTCGATCTCGCCCGACAGGAGGGCGGCGACGCGGGTCGCGGCCGACGTGATCGGCGTGAATTCGATGCGATCGAGATTGTGCTTCGGCGTATCCCACCAGCCGTTATTCTTGACGAGCACGGTCTTGCTGTCCGGCACACGCGCTTCAACGATGAACGGCCCGGTGCCGTTGGTGTGATAGGTGGTGTAACCCTCGACCTTGCCGCCGACATCGGTCGGCAATTCGGATTTGTTCTCGATCAGCCAGTCCTTGTCGAACATGAAGATGTTGGTCATGTCGTTGAGGAACAGCGGGCTCGGCGAATTCACTTCGATGTCGACGGTGTAGTCGTCCACCTTCGTCGTGGAGACATAGGCCGGAATGTTGCCGCGCAGGGGCGACGTCGGGTGGCTGACGCGTGCCATCGAGGCAAGGACGTCGTCGGCGGTAAAATCGGCGCCGTTCTGGAACTTCACGCCCTTGCGCAGGTGAAAGCGCCAGACCTTTTCGGAGACCAGTTCCCACTTGGTGGCGAGTGCCGGCTCAACGACGAATTCCGGCGTGTAGCGCGCCAGGCCCTCATAGACGTGATTGAGGAAAGCCAGGTTCGACGTGCTGCCGTAGGAATATGGGTCGAGCGAGAAGATATCCCGCGGGCTGCCCCAGCGCAGCGTTTCGGCCGATGCCGTCGAGGCGAGAAAGGCGAATGCCAACCCCGCAAGGAGATGCTTTCTCAGTTTCATGTGGTTCCCTCTGTTTTTCTCATCCGTCGCCGTGCCGACCCTGTCGGTCCGCGATCCCTCGATCGCTGAGGCTGACAACGCTAGATTTGAAGTTGTTGGCGTTAATGTCAACTATTTTGTCGACAATTTTGTTGGCAAGAATTAGCGAATGCCGTTTTATGGGGAAAAGCGGAGCGAATTCAGCGGCTTTGAAGCGGCGGCCTCTTGCAGACCTGACGCGCGAAGCGGGTTGCCAGCCTACTTTTCCCGGCAGGGTGCCGTTAACGAAAGGCACGATGGGCTGAGCGAAGAGCCATCTCGGCAGACCGCATGCGGCCGCGAAACAAAAACAGCCCGCCCCGCCATGGTCGGATGACCGGACGGGACGGGCTGTAACTCGTTCGAAACGGCCGAACGATCGCGAATCTCGGGCTGGCTCAGCTTTCGCGAAAAGCTCGACTGACCTGATCCATCAGCGGCTTGATGAAATAGGACGCAACACTGCGCTCGCCCGTGGTAATGAACGTTTCGACCGGCATGCCGGGCATCAGGGAGACATTGCCAAGCCTTTGGATCTCTTCCGGCGTGATCGCGATGCGGGCGACGTAGAAGCTTACACCGGTCCGTTGGTCGACTGACACGTCAGCGGACACCCGTTCGATCGCGCCAAAAATTTCCGGCGTCGTCTTCTGGCTGAAGGCGGAGAAACGCAGGATCGCCCTCTGCCCGGAATAGACCTGATCGATATCCTGCGGCGCGACCTTGGCGTCCACGACGAGCTTGTCGATGTCCGGCACGATCATCATGATCGGCTCGCCCGGAGCGACCACGCCGCCAACGGTGTGAACGGCGAGCTGGTGCACGATGCCGTTCTGTGGCGCAACGATATCAACACGCTTCAGCTGATCTTCGGCCGCAACCTTGCGCTCGACATACTCGCCGATCCGGGCATCCATTTCACGCAGGTCCGTTCCGACCTCTTCCGCCCATTGCTCGTCAACCTGAATGATTGCAGCGATGTCTCGGCGATCTTTTCGTGCACACCGGCGACGCCGGCCAGCAGCCTGCCCATCTCGCCGTCGATATCGGTTGCCTGGCGCTCGAGCGTGCTGAGACGGCTCTTTTCCATCAGCCCTTTGTCGTGCAGGAAGGTGTAACGACCGAGTTCTTCTTTGATCAGGATTCGCTCGCGGCTGCTGGCGGTCCGCTCGGCCTCCATGCCGCGGATCTCGTCGTTCAACTGCTGCACGCGCCGCTCCAGTTGTCGCTTCTTGCTCTCGCGCACATCCCTGCGGCTTTCGTAGAGACGTTGCTCAGCATGCATCATCGCAGCAACGTCCGGATCCCCAGCGCGCGACACGAGCGTTTGCGGGAAGGCATTCCTTCGTGCCGATCGATGATGCAAAAGAGATCATCGACGAATATGCGATCTGCCTGGCGGAGCGCCGCCATTTGCCGCTGATCCGCGGTTTCATCGACGAGGCAAGCCGCCTGTTGCCCGACGTTGGCGAGACGTTTCGCATGCCGCTTCCTTCTCAGAAAGCTATAGCAAAAACAATCAACTCGGCGTCATCTATGACACAATAGATTAAAACTTCCGTTCGTTGACGTAACGGTAGCCTCAGAGCTTGGCGGCAGCGCCGAAGCCCGTGAGAAAAGACGTCAGATTGTCGGCCAGCGCATCGCAGAGATAGCCGCCCTCCTGAACGATGGCCGTCGGCAGGCGCAAGTCGGCGATCGCCGCGCCGATTCTTGCAAAGCCTGATGTCGACACCGACAGGCCACCGAAGGGGTCGCCCTCGAAGGCATCGAGGCCGAGCGCCACCACCAGCGCGTCCGGCGCGTAGGCGCGGATCCGGCGGAAGGCGACGTCGAGGGCCGCAAGGAATTCGGCGTCGCCGGACTTGCGCTCCAGCGGCAGATTGAGGTTGTAGCCAAGGCCGGACCCCTCGCCACGCTCGTCGGCGTGTCCCCAGAAGAAGGGGTAGAAGCGCACGGGATCCGCATGGATCGAGACCGTCAGCACATCGGCGCGATGATAAAAGATACCCTGCGTGCCGTTACCGTGATGCAGGTCGATATCGAGGATCACGACACGCGCCGCATTCGACAGAAAGCGCTGCGCCGCAACGGCGGAATTGTTGAGGAAGCAGAAGCCGCCGGCGACGTCGGCAAAGGCATGATGTCCGGGTGGGCGGCAGAGCGCATAGGCGGCGCGATCGCCAGCCATCACGGCGTCAACCGCATCGACCGCGCTCCAGGCGCTCCAGCGCACGCTCTCCCAAGTTTCTCCGGAGATCGGACATGCGGTGTCCGCCATGTGATATCCGGCCTGCCCCACCGCGGAAGCCGGGTATCTGCCATCACGAGCCAGCGGGTGAATGTTCGGGATCACTTCTTCAGAGGCTTCGGCGATGCGTTGCCAGCGGGCGTAGATATGCTCGAGGAAATCGAGATACTCGGGCGTATGCACCGCGGCAATCGGGCCAAGCCCGTGATCACGCGGGCGAAGCATCGTGCATCCGGCGTCGCGAGCGCCGATCAGCAACCGCTCGACCCGCTCGGGCTGCTCCGGGTTCGGCTGCGGCGCACCACTCGAAAGGAAAGCCTTCGGATCGTGTCGCTTCTGTTCCTGCGCGTAGAATGCTTTCATCGTGTCTCCAATTCCTGCGTCGTCAAACATTCAGCCTTCAGCGAGCGCCACGAAGGCCTCGCCATAGGCGGCATGCGCGCGATCTTTCGTCTGCCAGATGATGCCGAGACGCTCGTAAAGGCGCTGCGCCGGCACGTTCTCTCCGTCGACTTCCAGCCGCAGATAGTCTCCGCCGCGCGCCTTGGACCATGTCGCCACTTCGCGAAGCAGGCGCTCGCCGATACCAAGGCCACGGAAGCGGTCATCGACATACAGGTCCTGCACGAAGACGCCCGGCCGCCCGCGCCAGGTCGAGAAGATCGGAAAGAACAGGCAAAGGCCGGCAAAGCCTCCATCCACCTCGGCAATTAAACTGCCGAAAGCAGCGTCCGGACCGAAGCCGAACCGGCGGTAGTCGTCCACTGAACAGGTGACTTTATCCGCCATATCGAGCCCACGCCCCATCGCCAGGATCGCCCTGTGTATGGCGCCGGCGTCCTCGATTTTACCCGCTCGAATGCGGATATCCGCGATCATGCTCTGCGTCGTCGTCACTTCTATCCCCTTTCACTGCCGGCGGCCGACGACCGCAGGCAAAGCGTGCCCGAACCGCCGGCGTCAGAATGCCACCTGATCTCCGCCTTTGAGGCCGAGAAGATCACGCGCCTCCTTAGGGCTGGCAACCTCCAGTGACAAGGCGTCGAGAACCGTGCGGATACGGTGAACCTGTTCAGCGTTGCTGGTCGCAAGTTGACCGCGGCCATTGTAGAGGCTGTCTTCCAGTCCCACACGCACGTTGCCGCCCATCGCCGCCGCCATGGTGATCATCGGCATCTGATGCCGGCCGGCGGCAAGTACCGAGAACGAGTAGTCGTCGCCGAAGAGCTTGTCGGCGATCCGCTTCATGTGCGTCAGGTTTTCGGGGTCGGCGCCGATGCCGCCCAGAATGCCGAAGACGAACTGAATGAACAGATGGCCGGAGACCAGTCCACGGTCGCGGAAATGCGCCAGCGAATAGAGATGGCCGACGTCGTAGCATTCGAATTCGAACCGCGTTCCGCATCCCTGACCCAGCCGGGTGAGGATGAACTCCATGTCGGCAAAGGTGTTCTTGAAGATCGAGCTGCGGGTCGCCTCCAGCAGTTCCGGCTCCCAATCGTGTTTCCAGGTGGTCGGTTTGTCCAGCGCCGGAAACAGGGCAAAGTTCATGGATCCCATGTTGAGCGAGCACATTTCCGGCTCAGCGCGCAATGACGCCGCCAGGCGATCTTCAAGCGCCATCAAGGACGAGCCGCCGGTAGAGATGTTCACGACGGCGTCGGTCGACTGCTTGATGCGCGGCAAAAACTGCATGAACAGCGAAGGGTCGGCGGACGGGCGTCCGTCAGTCGGGTTTCGCGCATGCAGATGCAGGATCGAGGCGCCCGCCTCGGCCGCTGCGATTGCCTCTGAGGCGATCTGGTCCGGCGTGATCGGCAGGTGGGGTGACATGGTCGGCGTGTGCACCGAGCCCGTCACCGCGCAGGTGATGATGACCTTCCTGCGCGACGTCTTGGTTTTCGTCATGATGTCGATCTCAGCGGTTGGCGGGAAGGTTGAGCTCGTCGGCAAGCTGCTCGAGCACGTCGCCGAGGATGGCGACGATCTCGCCAATCTGCTCCCTGGTGATGATCATCGGCGGGCAGACCAGGAAATGATCGCCTTCGACGCCGCCCCGGGTGCGGCGGGAATAGATAATCAGCCCGCGCTCATAGGCGAGATCGACGACCCGCTGATGCGCGTTCAATTCCTTCGGCAGGGGCTTCATCGTCTCAGCGTCCGAGACGAACTCGGCTGCGAGCAGCAGCCCCTTGCCCCTGACATCACCGATGAACGGGAAGCGCTCGGAGAGCGCGACCAGTTCGGCCTTGAGCGCGTCGCCCATAGCGGCTGCATTGTCGATGAGGCCGAGCCGATCAATCTCGTAGAGCACCGCAAGCCCGGCAGCGCAGGCAAGCGGATTGCCGGCATAGGTGAAGCCATGCTGGAAACCGCCGGCGTCGAGCACCGGCTGAACCAGCCTCGACGGCGCGGCCATGGCGCCCAGCGGGCAATAGCCGGAAGCAAAGCCCTTCGACAGCGCGATCAGATCCGGTCTGCAGCCCCAATGGTCGCCGCCGAGGAATTTTCCGGTGCGACCGGCTCCGCTCATGACCTCGTCGTGGATCAGCAGAATACCGTATTTGTCGCAGATTTCGCGGATGCGCTTGTAGTAGCTGTCGGGTGCGACCAGGGCGCCGGTCGACGCACCGCCAATCGGCTCCATGATGAAGGCCAGCACGCTTTCAGGGCCTTCGGACTGGATCCTGTCTTCCAGCATGTCGGCATATTTGATGCCGCGTTGCTCCATCGAGAGATTGTCGCGATCGAGATAGGCGGTCGGCGCCGGCACTTTCGGCATTTCGCGCATCATTGGCGAGAACGGATCGGAGAACGCCGCATAGCCGGTGACCGCCAGAGCGCCGAGCGTGCCGCCGTGGTAGGACGGGAAACGGGAGATCACCTTCCAGCGATCCTTCTGGCCGGTCGCAACCGCCCATTGGCGGGCGAGCTTCAGGCAGGATTCGACCGCTTCGGACCCGCCGGAGACGAAGAAGATCTTGTCCATGCCTTCGGGCAGCTTTTCGGCAGCGCGACGGGCCAATTCTTCCGCCGGTTCGTTTTCGAAGTGAAGGCGATAGGCGAAGGTCACGCGATCCATCTGCCGTTTCATCGCCTCGAGCACGTTGCGATTGCCGTGGCCGATATTGACCACCATCGCACCGCTCGAACCGTCGATTACCCGACGGCCATCCTGGTCCCAGAGGTAGATGCCCTCGGCCCGGTCGACCAGCGGCCGGCGAAGACGCGACTGGTAGAACAGGTGTGAAGCGGGCCGTTCGTTGGAAGCTGTCGTCTTGAGCATGTCCGGTCTCTGTCAGCGTTTGAGGTAACGGTTAAGAACATTGGCGGTGACGCGCTCGACCATCGCGTCGCCACGTTTCAGGGCTGCTACCCATTCGCAGCTGCCGGCGTGGAACACCTCGCCCTTGCCGCGCGGGAAATTGACGATCATGCCGCAGCCGCGCTTGATCCGATCGACGGCCACCTCGTCGGCATCGCCGATCAGCGTTTCGGCGACGAACTTCGCGTCCGCGTCGGAGAGGAACTGGTCGTCGGCGGGAATGTCGGCACTCTCTTCCTTCAGCGACGACATGCCGAGCGCCAAAATTTCCAGGCCGTCCGGGGCGCCGCTATCTGGCGTCGCTTCCGGCAGGCCACCCCGGATGACGTAGTCGAGGCCGTCGACCTCGTAGCCGAAGGCATGACCTTCCGCCCCGAGGATGTCGCCATAATAGATGCCGGTTCCGGCAAAGGCCCAATGCTCCGGCCGGTAGACCGGGAAGCCGCGGGCGCCGCGCGGGGCGCAGCCGCCCCAGCCGACATAGAGCCCACGCGTGGCATTGAGCCCGAAGGTCGAGGCGCCGGGGCGGCCGATCTCCGCCGCTTCCCAGGAACCGGAGGTTCGTGTCGGATCGGCGGAGCGGTAGGCCGGGTCTTCGGCGCGCGAACGATATTTGTAGCACACCTGCCGCTTGCCGCCGTCCTCCAGGCGCGTCTGCCACATGAAGTTGCCGGCAAAGCGCGCGGCATGGCCGCCCCGCTCGACATAGGTGTCGACCGCGTCGCGCATCTCCCAGGTCCAGTATTCGTCGTGACCGACGAAGACGACGCAATCGTAGCCGTCGAGGATTTCCGGGTTGAAATGCAGTTCGTGCTGGCTGGCGAGATCGACGGCATAACCTTCACGCTCGGCCCAGCGGAAGAAATGGCTGTCATAGCTCGCCCAGCCGGAAGAGGCATATTTCTTGGAGTAGCCGTTGGCATAGGCCCATTCCATATGCGGGTAACGTGGCGCCACTGCCATCGGCGAGTAGATCTCGAGCGGCACCCGCGGCGCATCGGCTGGCAGCTCTACGAAGCCGCGGCAGAACGGCCGCTCGATGCTGACCGTCGTTGCATACTGGTCGCGGTTTGGGCCGGTGATGCCCTGGTAGTGGTTCGAGCCACCCCAGGTATTATAGGACGTCCAGGATCCCGTCGCCGCCACCTGCAGTACGCGACCCGGCTTGCGGCCGGCCTCGGGACGGACGATGAAGAGGTGGTGACAGCGAGTGGGCGCCCCGTCGCGGCCTTCGGCTGTCAAGGTGATGCGATAGGCACCGGAGGACCAGTCCTCGCCCACTTGGAATTCAAAGGTCGTCTCCCAGCCGCAGCCGACCACCGAGCATTGATCCGGCGTATCCTGCCACCGCGCGGCGATGCCCTGCCGCTTCACAACCGCCGTCTCGACGGCGCCGTCGCGCACGATTTCCAGCCAGAACTGGGCTGCGGTCGAGCTTACCTGAAGCCGGACGGTTGCACCCGGCGGGTAGGCATAGGCGTCGGTGCAACACCAGATTTCGCCACGCTCGCCGTCCATTCCGGGGTATTCGTAGTAGTGGCCGAGCACCGCCTCGCGGCGCTGCTCCGGCGTCAGCCCGAAATCGGGGAACTGATTGCTGGTCGTCTTCATCGCATCCATCACGCCGCCAGATACTTCTTCAAGAAGGCCCGCGTGCGCTCCTGTTTCGGCTCGCGGAAGATTTCACCCGGTGCGCCCTGCTCGACAACGACGCCGCCATCCATGAACAGCACGCGGTCGGCGACCTCACCGGCAAAGCGCATCTCATGCGTGACGATCAGCATGGTCATGTGCTCGGCAGCGAGCTGCTTCATTACCGCATTGACCTCGTCGACGAGCTCGGGGTCGAGCGCCGAGGTCGCCTCGTCGAAGAGCATGACCTTCGGCTGCATCGCGAGCGCCCGGGCAATGGCAACCCGTTGCTTCTGACCGCCGGAAAGCCGCGAGGGATAGGCATCGACCTTTTCCGCCAGCCCGACTTTCGACAGGAGCTCGACGGCAAGCTCGCGTGCAGCAGCCTTCGCCATGCCCTTCAGGATGATCGGCCCCATCGTGACGTTTTCGATCACCGTGAGGTGCGGGAACAGATTGAAGTGCTGAAACACCATGCCCATCTGCTGGCGAACCGCATTGATGTGGCGCTCGAAGGCCTGACCGCGCAGGTTCTGGTTGACCTGGACACCGTCGAGCCAGACCTCACCGCCGTTGAGCGTTTCGAGATGATTGATCGAGCGCAGGAGCGTGCTCTTGCCGGAGCCGCTTGGGCCGATGATGGCGACGATCTGGCCGCGGGAAACCGACAGGTCGATGCCCTTCAGGACCTGAAGTTCGCCATAGGCCTTGCGGGCACCCTTGACTTCGACCATGGGTCGCTGGGCGGTCATCGTGATACCTCCACGTTCTGTTCGACCCGGCGCAGACCCGCTTCGAGGACGAGGTTTAGGATGTAATAGAGTGCTGCGACCGTGATGTAGAACTCGAACGGCCGGAAGGTCTCGCTGATCGCGAGCTGCGCGGCGTGGACCAGTTCGGCAATGCCGATGATCGACACCAGTGACGATTCCTTCAAAAGCACGATCAGGTTGTTGCCCATGGCCGGAATGGTGTTGCGCACGGCCTGCGGCACGATGAAGTAGCGCAGGGTCTGAAAGCGGCCGAAGCCGAGGCTGCGCGCACCTTCCGTCTGGCCGACGTCCACCGCCACGATACCGGCGCGCAGAATGTCGGCGTTATAGACGGCGAAATGCAGGCCCAGGCCAATGATGCCGGCGACAAGTGCCGGAATCTTGAAACCGAGCTGCCCGAGCCCGTAGTAGATCAGGAACAGTTGCAGGAGCAGCGGCGTGCCCATGAAGAGCCACATGAAGGCGCGCACCGGCAAAGCCACCGCCTTCGGCGCATAGAGCACAACCAGGGCGAAAACGACACCGAAAACGAAGCTGATGGCGGCGGCCGAGACGGTAAGGACGACAGTCCACCAGACTCCCATCCAGAGGATTTCGGCATAGGGCGGAACGACGCTGAAATCGAGACCTTGCATGTGCGCCTCTCCCTCAGGCTATGTCGTAGCGCCGGTCGATGAGATCGACCATCCGCGCGACGACATAGACGATGAGCATGTAGAGCACGGCGGCAACGCCGAAGATCTCGAACGGCTTGTAGGTCGAGCCGATATAACGCTGGGCAGTGTAAGTGAGCTCGACCACGGATATCGTCGATACCAGCGCCGACCCTTTCACCAGAGCCACGGCATTGACGCCAAGTGGCCGGATCATCAACCTTGCCGCCTGCGGCAACACGACCTTGCGCATCGTCTGGAACCGGCTGAAGCCGATCGAACGTGCAGCCTCGGTCTGGCCGCGATCGACCGACAGGATCGCGCCGCGAATGGCTTCGGCCATATAGGCGCCGATGTTGAGGCCGAGCCCGATCACGCCGGCGGCGAAGGGTTCCAGGTTGATGCCGATCTGTGGCCCGCCGAAATAGAGGACGAAAAGCTGGATCAGGCACGGCGTGCCGCGAAACAGGCTGACATAGGCGGAACCGAAGGCGCGCAAAGGCAGAGAGCGCGACATCTTTGCCGCCGCCACGAGAAAGGCGACGACAAGCCCGAGGGTCAGCGAAAGTACCGATATCTCGATCGTGATCCACGCCGGTTCCACGAAGAACGGGAAGACGCGCTGCAGCAGCGAAAAGTCCATTGGAAAACTCCGGGGGGAGAAAGCGACGGTCTCCGGCCGCGACCGTCAGCGGGCGGCCGGAGACGTTAGAAGCGAGGGACTAGCGAATGTCGCTGCCGACCCATTCCATGGCGATCTTCTCGTAGGAGCCGTCTGCCAGCATATCCTCGAGCGCCTTCTGCATCGCAGCCTTCAGTTCCGGGTTGTTCTTGCGGATGGCGATGCCGATGGCGACGCTGCCGCCTTCGATGTCTGGCGTTTCGAGCCGACGGACCTTCTCACCGGTTTCCTTGACGGCAACCATGACAGGAATGTTGTCGACGACGATCGCATCGACGCGGCCGCTCTTCAGTTCCATCATCAACTCGGGCAGGCCCTTGTAGGTGCGCACGTCCCAGCCGCCCTGTTCTCGGGCCCACTTCTCGTGGGTTTCGCCGAGCGTCACGCCCAGCGTCTTGCCCTTGAGTTCGTCGAGTTTCTGAACGGCGGAGCCTTCGGCGACGAAGACGGCGCGGCCGGCATGATAGTACGGGCCGACGAAATCGACGACCTTCTCGCGCTCCGGCGTGATGGTCATGGAGCCGACGACCGTGTCGTATTTGTTGGCGAGCAGGCCCGCGATGATGCCGTCCCATGCCGTCGTTACCAGCGTGCCCTTGACGCCGACGCGTTCAGCGATCGCCTGGCCGATCGAGGCGTCGAAGCCGACGACCTGGTTCTGTTCGTTGACGAAGTTGAAGGGCGGATATTGCCCGCTCATCGCGATCTTCAGTTCGCCCGCAGACTTCACGGCTTCGAGGTCGTCGGCGCGCGCCGAAACTGCGGAGAAAGTTGCGGCAATGGTCAGGGTAGCGGCCAAAAGGCCGGAGAAAATGGTCTTCATGAAATGTTCCTTGCTCCTCTGGACGAATGCGCCTTCTTGTGCGCTTGGGACGGGCATCGAGGCGCCTTCCGAATTTCATGATTGCCTTTGCATCAGCATTGCGCAAATAGATAATGGGAATAGAGGGCATAGATTTCAGGAATGGTAACACCTCGATCTGAACGGCTCGTGTGGGAGCTCGACTGGAACCTTCTGCGCACCTTCGTGGTGATCGCGGAGGTGAAAAGCATTACGCGTGCGGCGGAGCGGCTGAACCTGAAGCAGCCGAGCGTCAGCAACGCGTTAAAACGGCTGGAGGACCGGGTCGGGCGCCGGCTCGTCGAGCGCGACGCGACACGCTTCGACTTGACCGAAGTCGGCCAGCTTCTCTACGAGCAGGCGGTCGAAGTCTTCGGGACCATTTCCCAGCTGCCGCAACTGGTGCGCGGGGTCAGCGACGATGTGACCGGGCATGTGACGATCGCCGTCGCGAGCCATGTGGTGTCGCCGATCTTCGACCGCGCACTGATGGAGTTCCACCGCAACTATCCGCGCGCGACGCTGAACATCTCGGTGGCCGCAAGCGGCGAAGTCACGCGCCAGGTGCGGGAGAAACGGGCTTCCTTCGGCCTATGCCTCGTCAGCGTGCGCGACCCGGCGCTGGATTATCTCCTGGTCTTTCGAGAGTTCTTCGGCTTCTTCTGCGGGCCGCACCACCGGCTGTTCGGGGCGAAGGGTTTGAAACTCGGCGACCTCAAGGGCGAAACGTCCGTCTCGTTTCATACCGATCATATCGCCGACGCACTGCGACCCGTTGCGCTTCTGCGCAGCGAAGCCAAGCTTAACGCCAATGTCGTTGGCGTCTCCTCCAGCCTTGAAGAGGTTCGCCGCATGATCATAGCGGGCCTCGGCGTCGGTCCTTTGCCGCTGCATGTGGCGCGCCGCGACGTGGCCGATGGTGTGCTGTGGCGGCTGCCGCCTTATGAAGCACCGCCTGCCATCGACATCTTCATGCTGACAAATCCCGACAAGGCGATGAACCGCGCCGAAAAGGCCTTGATCACCGGGCTGCAGATGCTGATCGCGGAAACCCCGGTCGAAGAGCGGATCTACCCGGACTGACGAACCGTCGGCCAATGACAGATCACGCTTGAAGCAATGCTTCTGCACGGGCGCGAGCCGTCGGCTCCAAAGCCATTGCCGTGCGCGCCGAAAGATCGAAGCGAACGGTCACGGTTCGGTTGACGGCATGGACAACGTCATCCAGCGTGCCCGACATGATCTGCTCGAAGGTCACCGAGGAACGACCAAGCTTGACGACCCGCGAACGGATGGTGATCAGCGTGCCGGCCTTCGTTTCGTGCTTGTATTCCACTTCCGACCGCACGTCCGCCCAGCCCTTGACCGGCTCGCTTTCAACATCGAGCCCGGCAATATGGCCGAGCAGCTGGAAGCTCGCATCATCGAACATCGCCGCATAGTGGCGGACGTTCATGTGCCCCATCGTGTCGCACATCCACGGATGCGCAACGCCGACATAGGTGGTCAAAGGCTGGCTTGGCATCTGCGGACCTCGCTGAAGGATATGTCTGGACGAAACGGCTGAGAGATAGCGGATGACAAAGCCGCCTGTCCATGCCGTGCCCTCGCCAACTGCTCCTGCGAGCGGCTCAGACAGGTATGGAAATATCGGTGGGTAAGGGCCGGCCACGCGAACACACCCCCTAGGCGCTCACCTGCGACCTCCCTAGGCTGCGCTCCCCAGACGAACTGGGAAATCTGCAAGGAGCATGATCGTGAAAGTATATCTGGCCGGGCCCGAGGTGTTCCTGAGCAATGCCGTGGAGATCCAGGCGCGCAAAGCCGAACTTGCTCGTGCCGCCGGCTTTACGCCGCTCGTGCCCGGCGACCTGGAAATTCCGCCGGCTGAAACCAAGCATGCCCGCGGCGTCGCCATCTACGGTGTGGATGAAGGCATGATGCTGGCCAGCGACATGATCATCGCCAATCTGACGCCGTTTCGCGGCATCAGCGCCGACGTCGGCACGGTCTTCGAGCTCGGCTTCATGTGCGGCCGTGGCCGCCATGTCTATGCCTACACCAATACCTCGCGAAGCTATTATGACCGCATCCTCCACGGCCATTACGGTGGCAAGGCCGCGATGCGCCCGGACGGCCGCATGGCTGGACCGGACGGCTTGAGCATTGAGGATTTCGACATGGCCGACAATCTGATGCTCGATGGCGGCATTTTGGCGCGGGGCGGAACCTTCGTGAAGCGCGAGGTGGCCGAAGCCGACCGCCTGACCGACCTCGAGGCATTCAAAGAGTGCCTGGCGATCGCCGCCAAGCGTCATCTCAGCTGAGTAATCGCCTTCGCTCAGTCGACCGGGCAAGGCCAATTGGCCGGAATGGATAGCCCGGCCGGCAGTTTGGTGGCACTGTCGCCGCATGTCAGGTTGACCTGCTCCTGCTCGAGCCCGGTCGCGGCAGACAGGTCCACACCTTCGATACGCGTCAGGAACATGAACGCATCGGTGAAGTCGATCGGGCCTTCGAAGGTGGAGCCGCTGAATGTGGCGCGCGACAGGTTGGCCATCGGGAAACGTGTGCCCGTCAGAACCGCCTTCTCGAAATTGGCGCGCCCGAGTTCGGCCTTCTCGAAGTCGGCGCCCGTCAACTTGGCGCCGCTGAAATTCGTCCGCTGCAGCTCGGAACTATTGAAAGAAGCGCCTTCCGCCGAGATGCCGGCGAAACTGCTTCGGTAGGCCTCGACCTTGGCGAAATTCGCCTTGTCGGCTCTGGCGCCGGCCAATGACGAACGCACCAGTGTCGCCTTTTCCAGGTTTGCCGCCGTAAGATTGGCGTCCCTCAGATCCGTCAGGGTAAAGTCGGTACTGACGAGATTGCCACCCTCGAGGTCGATGCCACCGAGCATCAATTGTTTCTTGTTGCAATCGCTCCAGTCGACGCCCGGCGCCGACGTCCCCTTGCAGTTCGCGGCATAGGCAAGGTTTGAGAGGGTGAGCGTCACCAGGAATGCAGACAATCCGATGGCCGAACGCTTGCCGCAGGCGCGCACGACGTGTTTGATCCCGACTGTGTCGCCGAACCCACCCTCCCCGGTTGCGACAGATGAACGAATGGGCTTTGGCTTGGGGATCTGCATGGCGCTGCTCCACGGCCCTTAACGTGGACCGGTTCTGTTGCATTTCTCATTTGCGCGCCTCGGCGGCGAAAATAGCCGCAGGATGGCGCGTCACGGCTTAAGCGTATGACATTGTTGCTGTTCGCGCAAATGACAGCCGCGCGATATGGCAAACAAGATTCGCGCTGATGACAAGAGACTGAAACCTATCTGTCTCGACGGCCACGCGCGTCACGACGGGACATTGGCCACCCGGTGCGCACTCAAGACAATTGCAACCGCGTGTCTGCAATAAGCGCCCGGTTCTGAAGTCTCCGGGTAAGTTGAACGTCCAGAAGCTCCCAGGTTTTTTGCAACAACGGAAACGGCGCAACCGTTTCTACCGCTCTCCACACCGATGCGGAGGCGACGAGCAAGCTGGCCCCGCTACGAGATACAGCAGCTTGCGCCAATGTATGAAAACATGCAATATCCATACAATATTGATTTGAGGTGGTGCCATGACCAGGGACGCATCGGATACAACCTGGCTACCGGCGATCCGGAAGGCAAACGGACCGCTCTATATCGCCATTGCCGACGCCATCGCCGCTGATATCGCCGAAGGTCGCCTGTCCGAAGGCACGCGGCTGCCGCCCCAGCGCGCGCTCGCCAGCGCCTTGGGCATCGACTTCACCACGGTGAGCCGGGCCTACAATGAGGCCCGGCACCGCGGATTGGTGGAAGGGCGCGTCGGCCAGGGTACTTATGTCAAGGCGCGAAGGATGAAGGGTCTGCAGCCGGCAGCCGATGGCCTTGTCGACATGAGCATGAATCTGCCGCCGCTTTTCGACGACGCCGCACTGACGATGCGGTTGTGGAGCGACATCAGCAGCCTGCAGGGCGAACACGGCCTCGACCTGTTGATGCGGTATCAAGCGGCAGGCGGCGCACTGCACAATCGCGCAGTCGGCGCAGGCTGGCTGCGACCGCGCCTCGGAGAAATTCCGCCCGAGCGCGTGCTGCTCTGCGCGGGCGCGCAAAGCGCCCTACTCGCAGCGATCAGCAGCCTTGTAAAGCCTAGCGAGGCGATCGCGTCGGAGGCCATTGCCTATCCCGGCCTGCGGGCGCTCGCCGCCCATCTCGGCATCGAACTCATCGGTGTTGCCGTCGACAGAAATGGTATGATTCCAGAGCAGCTTGAAGCCGTTTGCAGAAGCAGAAAATTAAAGGTGCTTTATTGTAATCCCACGCTTCACAACCCGACCACATCGACGCTGTCGCTTGAGCGCCGCAAGGCGATCGTCGCCATTGCGCGCAGCCATGGCGTGACGATCATCGAGGATGACGCCTATGGCGCGCTTCCAGTTTCTACGCCGACACCATTGGCGGCCCTTGCGCCGGATCTCGTCTACCACGTCGCAGGTCTCGCCAAGTGCCTGTCGCCGGCGTTGCGGATTGCCTATCTCGTCGTTCCGGATCGCCAAAGCTGCGTTCGCCTGGAGGGCGCGATCCGGGCGACGAGCGGCATGGCTCCTCCCTTCAATGCCGCGGTTGCGACACGCTGGATCGAAGACGGCACAGCAGGCGAAGTCCTTAGCGCCATCCGCCATGAGGTGACGATCCGGCAGGCGATGGTCAGCCGCTTGCTGCCAAAGAACATTGTTCAGACGAACCAGGAAGGCTTCCACCTGTGGCTACACCTGCCGCCACCCTGGACGCGAGGCGATTTTTCCGGCCGGTTGCGGGCATCGGGCATCAGTGTCGTTGCCAGCGATGCCTTCGCGATCGGTCCAGCGCCGGAGGCGGTGCGCCTCGGCCTTGGCGCCGCCCGAACGCACGAGGAGTTACAGCGCAGCCTGATGACGATTACGGACCTGCTCGAGCAATCCCCAACCGCATCAAGCCTCGTTGTGTGAGCCCTTGCGATTGCCGCCGGCGAAATTGTCGCAGCAATGTATGCATACAATAAATTGACAATGTATGGTTTTGGGCGCTTTAATCCCTGCAGGCCTGAGGCGGCACGCAACGTCCGTCGACCGCACCCAGGCATATCAGCAGGCGCACTGGCAAAGGCTGCGCCGCAGACGCCTGAAAGGAACGCATATGTCTTCGGATCACGATTGGCCTCCCATTCCCCCGATGCAAACCGGCCTGCGCGGCCGTTGTCCGCGATGCGGCCAGGGGCATCTGTTCGAAGGTTTCCTCAAGATGCGCAAAAAGTGCGAGGTCTGCGATCTCGATTACTCCTTTGCCGACCCGGCTGACGGCCCCGCCTTCTTTGTCATTTGCTTCGGCTGTGTGCCGAGCGTCCTGCTCGGCGTCTGGCTGGAGGTGCAGTATAGCGCGCCGCTGTGGATGCACCTTCTGGTGACCGGCCCATTCATGTTGCTGACGTGCATTCCACCCCTTCGGCCACTCAAGGGATGGCTGGTCTCAAGCCAGTTCTTCTACAAGGCAGAGGAAGGAAAGCTGGTGCGCAGGCAGGTGGAACCACCGCTCGCCCCGACCCAATAGGGGTCGGTCGCCGGATTGACGTTAAGCATCAGATGGTCCGCCGTGGCGGCGGGGACGAATACGAACACGGCGCAGGCAATGCCCGCGCCTTGTTCGGTTGGCCCTCAATGAGGCTGAGCGATACGGCATGGGCCCTACCGTCAAAGCCGTTGGCTCGCCTCATGGCGCTGAGCCGTCGGCCACGGAACGGCCGCCGGGGGCGAGGCATCTGCCAGGACCGTGCACTAATACATAATTCTTTAAATCGGAATCGATTTAAGGAATTATGCAGCGATTCAAAGTGTTACAGCGACCTTGGCGCGTCTTAAAAGACGCGCGGCGCTGTATGCCGGCCCGTTCCCCTCAATCTCAGATCATTGCACTGCCGGGGTCGGTTCGCCGAGCGAAAGCATCAGGCGGTTTGCCCAGTTGAAGAAGGCGGCGCCGTGGATGACGTCGGCGATCTCGAGTTCGTCGAGGCCGGCTGCAGAAAGCCGTTCGATGTGGTCGTCACCGAATGTGGGTGGCGTCGCCGTCAGCGCCACCGAGGCCGCAACGATCGCGTTCCAGCGTTCACCGAGATCGGCATTCACACCCTCATCAAGCAGCTTCTGCACGTCGTCGCCACGCTTGGAATGGTGCGAGGCGAAACGTGAATGCACGGAGGCGCAGAAGATGCAGCCGTTCGACCGGGACGCGGCCGTCGCTGCAAGTTCGCGCTCGGCACGCGGCAGGCCCGTGCGGGTGTTGTAGAAGATATCCTTATCCGTCTTCGTTCTCGCTTCGAGAACCGCGGGATCGCGAACGAGCAGGCGGAAATAGGGCGACTTCGCCCGCGATGGCTCGACGAGGCCGACAAGATGCGCCTCCGTCAGGTCGTCCTCCGCAAGCGGCTCAAGCCACGGCGTCCAGCCGATCTCGGCCTGCGTGAACTCGACGGGGCGATTTTCGATCGTAGGCGTGATGATGTGGTCAGTCATGAAAAACGTCCTTCTGAGGCTCAGGCGGCTGCACGCCTGTTGGATGCGGCCAGCAGACCGAGGCCGGCGATCACCCGGATCTGGAACGCGACGAATGAGACGAGCTGCGACAGCGTCACGATACCGTTCGTCGTCCAGCCGGCATCAAGGAGCGCCTGCAGCGCCTTGGGACTTGCGTCGCGCAGGTGGAAGACAAGCAGATGGGCATGTTCCAGCGCTGCGGCGAGCTTTGCTCCAAGCGCTTCGCGACCGGCGTTCGACACCTGGTAGATCGGGCCGGATGCATCCTCGACGCTCAAAGGGCCGGCTGGATATTGCCCATAGGGCCCGACGGCCTGGGCTGCGCCGATCTCGGCCTTCAACACCTCGACCGGCCAGCGGTTTGCTTCGCTTTCTTGCAAGGGACTGACGTAGAACTCGAAGATATCCGGTTGCCGATGCAGCCCGGCGACGAAGCTGGCGATTGCCTGGCGTTCGACCAGCGAAACATCGCCGAGATCGTCGGGTTCAAAAAGTGCGAGATAGCTCTTCTGCGCCTGCTCGCGCGTTTTCGGACGCAGGGTGCGGATACGATCGAGCGATGAGCCCGGCTTGATGCCGGCCAGCAGATCGATGATATCGGGTGTCGATGTGGTCACGATAAGTCTCCTTCCTTCAATTCCGCGGCGTTGCAGGCGTCGCTGCAGCGATTGACGCGGTCAGCCGACAGCTCCGAGACGGCGGGGTGCGAATTTTTCCTCCGGTGCCCATCCGAGCGCCGGCGCGACCCTGGTCGCGATCAACTCGATCGAGCGCAGGATCAACGGGTGCGGCGGATCGATGGAGTGCACCTGGAAGACCAGGTCGGTGACGCGATTGAGGGTCGTGTCTCCGCGAAGGCTTTCGATCACATCGTCGGGCGTGCCGACATGGACATCGAAGGCGGCGATCAGCTCGGCGAGCGAATTGCCGGTCGGCTTGTGGCCCGCTGCAATCAGCCGTTCCGCGCCGCGGTGCAAGCCGATTTCGGCGAGGCGCAATGCCTCGGCGCGGCTGTCGGCCACGAAGAGACTGCGGGATCCGAGAATTCGGGGCGCGCGGTCCCGCGGCAATGCCGCGAGATAGGCGTCGATGATCGGATTCTGAAGTTCGGCGAGTGGCGCATCCGGGCGCGTCGGGGGGCGGGGCTGGGTGCGGGACAGCATCAGGCCGTCTCCGGCGCGTCCTGCCCTCTGCCCACCGGCGACCGAGAATGTCGCCTGCCAGATCCGGTCGAGCAATTGCGGTGCCGTCGGATAAAGCTGGTCGCCGCCCGCAAGGCTACGCCCCGCCCAGGCATCGAGAACCATGCGCAGATGCCGCGCAAAAATGTCTCCGCGCTCGGCGCTCTCAAGACCGAACGCCGTAAAGGACGACGGTGTGCCGCCGGTGCCGAAGCCGATTTCGACACGACCGCAGGAGAGAAGGTCGAGCACCGCCGCATCCTCTGCGACGCGGATCGGATTTTCGAGCGGCAGGGTTATGACGCCTGTGCCGAGCCTGATCCGCGACGTCTGCGCAGCCACATGCGCCAGAAAGACGAGCGGCGCCGGCAGGCCGCCTTCGTCGGCATGGAAGTGGTGCTGGGCCACCCAGGCGGTATCAAAGCCGAAGCGTTCGGCGGTGGCGATCTGCTCGGCCGCATAATGATAGCGCGCGCCGGCGGGAACGTCGTCGAGGAGACGCGTAAAGAACCCAAGTCGCTTACGTGGCGTCGTCTTTGTCATTTTCTGTCCTGTCATTCATTCCCGCGTCGTCAGACGAGGGCTGCTCGATTTTGTCCGGGAATGGCGTTGATGAGATCGCGGGTGTAGTCGCTGCCCGGCCGTTCGAAGACGTCCTCGACCGCTCCTCCGTCGACCAGACGGCCGTCCTTCAGCACGGACACCGTGTCGGAGATCTGCCGCACGACCGCGAGGTCATGAGATACGAACAGGTAGGTCAGCCCGAGATCGCGCTGGAGTTCGTCGAGAAGATCGAGGATGCGAGCCTGCACCGTCACGTCGAGCGCCGAGACTGCCTCGTCGAGGACGACAACGTCGGGGTCGAGCACGAGTGCGCGCGCGATGGCCACGCGTTGCCGTTGGCCGCCTGAAAGTGCATGCGGACGGCGACTGAGGGCCGCTTCCGGCAGGCCAACGCGGCTGAGGATCGCCCGGGCCTTCTCTTCGCGCGCCGGGCGGGCGAGCCTTCCAAAATTCAACAACGGCTCGGCAACGATATCGAACACTGTCTGGCGTGGATCGAGCGAACCATAGGGGTTCTGGTAGACAAGCTGGATCTTGCGCCTGAACTGACGCAGTGTTTCGCCGCGAAGCTGCGAGAGATCGGTGCCGTCGATCTCGATGCGACCCGCCGTCGGTTTCTGAAACCCGACGATGGCGCGAATGCTGGTGGTCTTGCCGGAACCCGATTCACCGACGATGGCATGGGTGGTGCCGCGGCGGACCCGGAAACTGAGGCCGTCGACGGCACGAAACGGTTTGCCATCGCCGTCCGGCCGCACGAAGTCCTGCACAAGGCCATCAACGATGACGACGTCGTTGTCCGAAGGCGCAGCCTTTTCGCGGGCGGTCGCCGGAGTTTTGCGGGCAACGGCCGAGAACGACGGCGCGTCGGCAATCAACTGCCGGGTGTACGCGCTGCGCGGTGCGGCCAGGACAATTTTGGTCGCCCCGAGCTCCTGAACCCGCCCGCCCTGCAACACGACAAGCCGGTCGGCGCGGTCAGCGGCAACACCGAGGTCGTGCGTCACGAGCAGCACCGAGGTGCCGAATTCGGTGCGCAATTCATCGATCAGGTCGAGAATGCGTCTCTGGACCGTGACATCGAGCGCGCTTGTCGGCTCGTCGGCGATGATGAGCTGTGGCTTCAGCGCGACAGCGATGGCAATCAACACGCGCTGGCGCATGCCGCCCGAAAGCTCATGCGGATATTGCCGCACCCTGAGCGCAGGTTCGCTCAGCCCGACGCGCTCCAGAAGTGAAATCACCTGCGCTTCCAGAGCATGACCGCTTGCGGCGCCATGGATCCGAAGAATCTCGCTGACCTGCGCCCCGATCGTCTTGACGGGATTGAGCGAGCTTGCCGGATCCTGCGGCACCAGACTGATCTTGGCGCCTCGCACGACATCGAGCTGGCGATCCGACCAACGCGCAATGTCCGTGCCGTTGAGCTTGATGCTGCCGCCATCGATGCGGCCGTTGGCCTGGAGCAGACCGATGATCGACTGCGCCGTCGTCGTCTTGCCGGAGCCTGACTCGCCGACCAGGGCGACAACCTCGCCGGGCTCGATCCGAAACGAAACATCGTGAACGGCACGGTGATGGGCGATGCCGTCATGGTAGGAGATCGACAGGTTCTCGACTTCGAGCACCGGCGGGGATGCAGCGGCTGACGTACTCATGCCGCCACCTTGCCGAAGGATTGGCTGACGCGATTGGCGGCCAGAACCACCAAGACAACGACGACGCCTGGCGCGGTCGTCAGCCACCAGGCCGTTGAGATGTAGTTGCGGCCCTCAGCAATCAGCAGCCCCCATTCCGGTGTCGGCGGCGGCGCGCCGTAGCCTAGGAATCCAAGGGTCGAGATCTGCAGCACCGCCGAGCCGAACTGCAACGCCGCGATGCCAAGGACAGAAGTCAGCGAATTCGGCAACACATGCCGCCAGAGCACAGCGGAGAATGTGCCGCCGCTGCCGAAAGCCGCCTCGACATAATCGCTGCGCCGGACACGCACCACTTCCGAGCGTGCCAGGCGCGCAAAGCCGGCAACCGAAGTGAGGCCAACGGCAATCGCCGCATTGACCGTGCCGAAGCCGAGCAAAATGATGACGCTGAGCGACAGTAGCAATGGCGGGATCGACAGCAACACGTCGACAAGCCGCATGATCGCGTCGTCAAGCCGGCGCCGGACCGAACCAGCCACCACACCGAGGCCGATGCCGATGACAAGACCAAGGGCAACGGCGACGAAGGCGCCGGTAAGCGAGTGGACAGCGCCATAGACGATGCGGGCGTAGAGATCGCGCCCGAGCGCGTCGGTGCCCAGCAGATGGCCCGCATCCGGCCGCCGCAGCTGTTCACCGCCGACCCCTTCGAGCGGGTTGTAGCTGGTGAAAAGCCACGGGGCGACTGCCCAGAGGAAGGCAATACCCAGAACCAGCCAGGACAAAACGAGGCCCGGCGGCAACCGGCGCATGAGGAGGGGCAGCGACAAGCGCCTGCCGGTCCGCTGCCCGCGCCCTGACGCGATGACGTCGTCGTGGATCGTGTCGAAGGTAGTCATGCCGTGGCTCCTGCTTTTGTCCGAAGACGCGGATCGAGCACAGGAAAGAGCAGATCCACGATGAGATTGATGACGACGAAGGCTAGGGCCGAGAGCACGACGATTGCCTGGAGCACGGCAGCGTCCTGGCTGCCGACGGCCCTTTCCGTCAGTCCTCCGATACCGTTGAGGCCGAAGACCGTTTCGGTGACGACTGCGCCGGCGATGAGCTCGCCGAAGAGCACGCCGGCGATGGTCAGCGTCGGCAGCAGCGCGTTCTTGGCAACGTGTCGCCACAGGACCCAGTGGCGGGTCGCCCCCTTGGCGCGGGCAACCGCAACGAAGGGGCGTGTGAGCACGTCGTCGATGTTGCGCACCAGCACCTGGGCAAGCGGCGCGGAGATCGGCACGGCCAGGGTGACGACGGGCAGGATAAGCTCCTGCCAGGGACCGGGATTGATGACCGGCACGAGTTTCAGGCGAAAGGAAAAGATCTGGATCAGCATGATTCCGAGCCAGAAGGTCGGGATCGAGATGAAAAGCGACGGCACGGACTGGAGCGCGCCGCGGAGCCAGGCGAAGGGCGTGAGGCTCGATACGAAGGCGATGGCAACAGCAAGGACAGCGGCAAGAACGAAGCCAAGCGATGCGAGTTTGAGCGTCGCCGGCAGGTGCGCCGCAAGCATCGTGCTGACGGGAACGCCGGCTTGAACGGAATAGCCGAAGTTGCCGGTGAAGAACTGGCCGATCGTCTGGACATACTGCACCCAGATGGCACTGTCGGCGGCATAGGAAGCCCGGATATCGGCAATCTGCTGCGGGTTGAGCCCGAGTTCCGGGTTCTGAAACTTGATGAGGATGGCGTCACCGGGCATCGCCTGAAGCAACACGAAGGAGATGGTGAAAGCCGCCCATAGGACGAACAATGCCTGCCCCAGGCGATTGAGCAAATATCCGGACATTCGCCGTTCCTCTGCTTGGTCACATTGCGAAAGCCGGCCACGGCGATGCGCGTGGCCGGTTTGGCCAGTGTCAGTGTTCGGCAAGCCAGGTGCTGTAGAAGCTCGGTCGGCCGACCGCCTCGAAGGCGATACCCTGGACATAAGGCGCCCCGGCAAAGGCTTGCGGCTCTTCAAAGATCGGGATCGCATAGGCCTGGTCGACGACGTAGTCCTGCACCTCGCCGGCAATCGCCAGCCGCTTCTGACGATCCGGTTCCGAGGCAAGCGCCTCGAGCAGACCGTTCAGCTTGTCGTCGGCGAAGCTCTGCACCTTGTCGCTCTGTCCGCCCTTCTGGCGCAGGACGTCGCGGTTTTTCGGATAGTACTGGCTCTTGATCACATCAGGATCGGCGCGGCCGACCATGGCCGGCGAAACCGGCGTCTTCAACGGGTCGAGATCGTCGACGATCCTGCTGCCGCTGTCACCGGCAAGCACGGTCAGCTTGACGCCAAGCTTGCCCCATTGCTGCGCCACCAGCTGCAGCGTTTCCTTGTTCTGCGGCTGCGGCAGGGATTCATAGGCCGTCAGCACCAGTTCCTTGCCGTCCTTCTGCCGCAGACCGTTGCCACCGATCGTCCAGCCGGCTTCATCAAGAAGGGCCTTTGCCTTCTCGGGATCAAAGGCGAGCTTTGCCGAAATATCGCGGTAGCCGAGAGCGGTCGATGCGATGATCGACGTCGCCTGTGGGTAGTTGGCGGAAAACAGCGTCGTAACGATTTCCTTGGCGTCGGTCGCGTGCAGCAGCGCCTTGCGCACCTTCACGTCGGCGACGAGCGGATTGTCGGGCCGGAAGACGACGCTATTGTTCACGCCGCGCGTCGAGGGCGCGTAGATCTGATAATCCTGTGCCTCGACCTGCTTTTCATCATACGCCTGGACCTGCCGGATGAAGTCCGCCTGGCCAGCCAGCAGAGCGCCGATACGCACGCTATCCTCGCCGGTGATGATGTATTTGATGCCATCGAGATAGGCGCGACCCTGATGCATGAGCTTTGCCGGACCCCAGGCGTATTCTTCGCGCGCCTTCAGGTTCAGTTCCTTGCCGATGGTCTCGCTGTCGACGACGAACGGACCGGAGCCGATGATCTTGGTGGCATCCCCCAGCTGTTCGAACGGAAGCGCCAGCGTGCTTGCGGCGACGAGCCCGGAGCCGATCACCGACGTGCCCTGCAGGAAGCCCGGCGACGGTTTCTTGAAGTAGAACTTGACCGTCAGCGGATCGATCACTTCGCTGCGCTCGTAGTTGTTGATGACCTCAGAAACCGGCTGTTTCAGCTCCTTGTTGCCGAGCCCGAAGACGTCGTAGTTCTTCGCGACCGCGGCTGCATCGAGCGGCGTGCCGTCGGAGAAGGTGACGCCGGGACGGATCTTGAATGTGTACTCGGTCGCACCAGCATTGACCGTCCAGGATTCTGCGATCCACGGCTCGATTTCGAGCGTCTTCGGGTTCTGGTAGGTCAGCTTGTCGGTGATCTGATTGAGGATGCCACCATTCGGGTAAAAGCCGCCGGCCGGCGGATAGAGATTGGTATGGGCCTGCTGCTCGAGATAGATCAGCGTCCCACCCTTGACCGGGTCGCCCGCGCCCTCCGCAAAAGCGCTAGGCAGGAAAAAGCCGGAGGCGGTCAGTGCCGCCAGCGTCAGCGCGAGCCGTTTCAGTTTCGTCGTCATGGGAGCCTTCCTTTAGATGTCTGAAGGCTATCGTACGACCAATCGTCGGCTTATCAACTAAATCTAGTAAATTAATATACTATATGTTTCGAGCGAAGCGAAAGAAGCATCTCCGCCTCCGAGCCGATGGAGATATTTCTCCCGAGGCCGTTTCCTTGCCTTGTTTTGCTGGTCTCAAGTTGCCTGCGGATCAGGGCGCGGAAATAGAACGCCCTCCCATGCGCGAAACGCTTCACGAGCCATTGACAATTTGGCCATTATTCATTGAAAACTTTGCCAATTCCTTCCAAGCTCGAGATTGAGATAATCATGACAAACAACAAGGTTCTCGTCGTCGGCGGCGCCGGCTATATCGGCTCGCACACCTGCCTTCAGCTTGCGTCCAAGGGGTTCGAACCCGTGGTCTACGACAATCTGTCGAACGGCCATGAGGAGTTCGTCAAATGGGGCGTTCTGGAAAAGGGTGACATCCGGGACCGGCAGCGGCTCGATGAGGTGCTTGCGCGCCACAAACCGCGGGCGATCCTGCATTTTGCAGCGATGATCGAGGTCGGGGAGTCCGTCAAGGATCCGGTCTCGTTCTATGACAACAACGTGATCGGGACCTTGACCCTTCTGTCGGCAGCACTTTCCGCCGGCATCGAGGCCTTCGTGTTTTCGTCGACCTGCGCCACCTACGGCCTACCGGAAAGCGTGCCGATCGACGAACAGCACCGCCAGGCGCCGATCAATCCCTATGGCCGCACCAAATGGGTCTGCGAACAGGCGCTGAAGGACTATGGGCAGTACAAGGGCTTGCGCTCGGTCATCCTGCGTTACTTCAATGCCGCCGGTGCCGACCCGGAAGGGCGGATCGGCGAGTGGCACGAGCCTGAGACCCATGCGATCCCGCTGGCGATCGATGCCGCCCTCGGTCGCCGTGACGGCTTCAAGGTCTTCGGGACGGATTACGACACCCGCGACGGCACCTGCGTGCGCGACTATATCCACGTGCTTGACCTCGCCGATGCACATGTCCGCGCCGTCGAATATCTGCTTGAAGGCGGCGACAGCGTCGAACTCAATCTCGGCACGGGCACCGGCACAACGGTGAAGGAACTGCTGAGCGCGATCACCGAAGTCTCAGGCCGCAGTTTCGGCATCGACTATGTCGATCGCCGCGAGGGTGATTCGACCACGCTCGTTGCTAATAACGACAAGGCCCGCGAAGTGCTCGGCTGGGAGCCGCAATATGACCTGGCGGCTATTACGCGAACCGCCTGGAACTGGCATTCCCGCCGCAACCAGGGCGGTTGACATCAGGCACTTCGGCTGACCGCATCCCTGGCTTAGATGTCTAGGATGCCTGGCGCGCCCGGTTCAGAGGCAATCTGGAGCGGGCACGCCGAAGCAGCGGACGCTCGAGTATGAGATAGGCAACGACGCCGGCAATCGTGCCGACGGAGAAAGCGCAGACCAGAGTCAGCGCTGAATTCGTACCCATCATCGCAGCCGCCTTGACGATGACCGATATGGCGAAGGTGTGCCACAGGTAGATCGAGTAGGAGGCATCGCCGAGCAGGGTCGGCAACGCCCATTTTTGAAACCAGCCGCCGGCTTCAAGCGCAAGGGTGGCGACGACGAGCAGGACCGCCAGCGGGCCCAATATCCTTTCGTCAAACGGCAGGCGCAGCACGGCAAGCGCTGCAAATCCGGCTAGTGCCCCGAGGAAAAGCGCCATGCCGACGCGCGGTCCAACGACCCTGCCCCGCAACCAACATTCAGCGACAATCATGCCGGCGACGAATTCCAGGATGACGGGGCGGGTGTAGGTCAAGAGAAGCGGATTTTCGGTATCGATCGCAAGGCCGAGCAACACCAGCACCAGAAACAATGCCGCCATCATCGGCAGCCGGCGATGTCTCGGCAGCAGCAACGATGCCGCGAAGACGACGTAGAAGAACATCTCGAAATTGAGTGTCCAGCCTTGCACGAGCACCGGCCAGACCTCGCCGCTGCTCGGCGAGCGCGCCGGGATAAACGCCAGTGACGCCAGAACATGCTCGACCGTCAGCACGAGGTTCGGGAAGAGGCCGGCCCCCCCTCCCCCGATCATCACCATTGTGGCGAGCCAATAGATCGGCGCGATCCGGCGGAGCCGCTCCTTGAGGAACGATAGCGGCGCGACCGGGCGACGGTCGCTGATCACCCACATGATAAAGCCGCTGATGACAAAGAAGACGTCGACGCCGGCCGCACCGATCGCGAAATGATGGCCTGTCCGCTCCGCCGCATGAAACAGCACGACCCCCAGCGCCGCAAGCGCACGCAGATACTGAATGCCATGGATGGTTTTCATCGGCGTCTGGGCCATCAGAACCTCAACTGCGGATGGTGGCTCGCCAACACCCTGATTTCTGCGAGGCGACGCTCGCTGACGATGCGCCGGCCTTGCCTGATCGTCAGCTTGCCGGCCGCGAAGTAGAGCAGGAAGGAGCCGACGTGATAGGGATTCATGATGTCGATCTCGACGAAGGCTCGCACCAAAAGCAGCATGGCCACACCGAAGAGCACCGAGGATTCCGTGTGATGGTCAAAGGCCAGCAACCGCTTGATATGGCCGAAGACGGTGACCATTAGCACGGTACAAAGGAGTACGAGCCCGATTGCACCCGTCTCCACCATCGCCTCGATGAAGGTGTTGTGGAAATGGAAGCCCGAGCGGGTCGCGATGAAGAACTCCTCCCAGAGACGCTCTGGTTCCGAGAAGCCCTGAACCCAATAGGCCTGATAGCCCACGCCGACGAGAGGCGATGACAGCGCGGCCTCTATCCCCTGCTGCCAAAGATAGGTCCGCCCCGTGAGCGTCGAATCCTTGCCGAAGAGACCGAGAACAAGATCGACGCCACCGCCATAGACAGCGGCGATAGCGGTTACACCGCCCAAGACGACCGCGCCCAGGAACAGTCCCTTGCGATGACCGGGCGACAGCATGCCGACAGCGCGCATGCCGAGCCAGCAGCCGATGATGGCGACGGCCGTCAGGACCGACGTCGCCGACTGCGAGGCGAACAGCGAATAGGCCGATATTAGCCCCACGACCCCGGCGGCGGCGAGCCAAAGCCTGCGCTCACCGAGCGCAACCGGAGCGATGAAGGCGAAGTAGATCCCGAGGGACGCATAAAAGCCAAGCTGGTTCTTCGACGCAAAGGCACCGACGAAGCTAAAAGTTCCGTCCAGCGGATCGAGGTGGTAGACGCCGAACAGCAGCGAATAGGTGAGCACGATGCCGACACCCGCCAGTGCGCCGTGCACGAGCGTCCGGATGTCGATCGTGCGCATGGCAATCAGGGCGCAAATGACATGCGAGAGATATTGAACCCCGGTCCTTGCGGTCATCCCAGGTGCTCCCGACCAGAAGACGGACAGGCAGGCAAAGACGGCAAAAGCGAGGATCCAGATGTATTTGCCGTAATTGCCGAGCACCCTTCGATAGTCGACGAGGACCAGCGGCAGCCACAGCGCGTAGTAGACGAGGATCGACGCCTGCCCGAACCGAGAGGAATAGGCAAAGACGAAGAACGATATCGCCAGCGCAAACGTACCGTAGGCCTGGTTTCCACCAGGAGAAACGAGGCTTGCCTTGGAAATCCTCATCGCGATCCCTCAGAGCGTTTCCGGGTTAAACGGAGTCACAGAAACGCTCTATCTCCTTGTTTCTACGCATTTCCAGACGGAAAACCGCTTCGCACTTTTCCTGGAAATCTCTAGCGCATGGCTAGGTTGGCTTCGACCTTGATGACATCGCCTGGCAGAACCGGCGTGTTCTCGTCAGCCGCGATCTGCTGTGCCTTGCCGTCCTTCTCGCGGACGATCGAATAGCTGACGACCGCCTCCGACATGTTGTCCTTGGTCTGTGCCGCCTCGGCCGATTGCAATAGCGCCTCGGTCATAAGGTCGCGACTGGTGCCAAGCTTGATCGCAAGCGTATCGAGCTCTGCCTCGGTGTTTTGCAGGTCCTGGGCAAGCTGGGCATCCCAATCGTTGCGCAGGTTGGTATCGTCCTGGGTCGCCTTGCTGACATCCTGTTTTGCCTTCAGAGACGCCGTGTCGATATCGAGAACGGCTGATTGCAGCTCCGCCACGCGCTGTTCCAGCGCGAGCTTGCGCGCACTCAGCGCCAGTCCCTTTTCGGCAAGCCCCTCGATCTTGTCCCGGTCTTCGATCACCAGGTCCAATTGACGGTTCTGCGTTTCCGACTTTTTCGCCAGCGCCTGGATTTCGCTTTCGAGCAGTGACTTGAGATCGGCCAGCGACGCCAGCTGGCGCTTCTGTCTCTTGTCGCGCGAAACCATCAATGCAGCCTCGCTTTCGAGTAAGCCGGCGAGGTCGGGCGCATCCTTGAGCTCCTTGGGCAGCTCGATCTTGTCCTTGCCGGCGATCTCCGCCTGCAGGCGCGCGCGCCGGATCAAGAGCCGGTTGCGCTCGGAAACCTGCACGCTCGAATCTCCACGGGCATTGATATAGTCGCGTGCAAAACGCTGGCCGCTCTCCGAACGCCTCAAGCCGCCACCAAGGCTGATGGCCTTGAGCACCGTCAGATTCGGCGCATAGGGATATTCGCCAGGTTTCTGGATCTCGCCTGAAAGATAGACGGGACGATACTGGGCGAGTTCGACGGAAGCCGAGGGCCGGTCACGCAGGCCGAACAGTGTCTGCATCTTGACGCCGATCGCCTCGCTCATCTCGTTCGTCGTCTTGCCGGCCGCCGGCAAGTCGCCGATGAAGGGGATGGAGACCATGCCGGAGGCACCAACGGTATATTCGCCGCTTACCACCGACCAGTCGCGCACTGCGCCTTCGGCGGTTTGCCATTCGGCCACGCGGATCTTCAACTTGTCCATGACACCGAGATGGTACTCGTCAGCATGTGCCGGCAGCGCACCGAACACTGTTATGGCCGCCAGCATGGCGACCTTTAGGGAATACGGCTTGGGGAGGGAGATACGCGATCTCCCTTTGGTAACTTGATGTTTCATTAAAATTTCCCGGTTGCTGGTCGCCCGCGCCGGCGTCCGACGACTGAGGTCGTCAGGCTCCGTGGCGCAGCGTTCGTCAATAGCTGCCGCGAGAAAAGCAGACTGCGGGGATCGTCTTGACGACGATGGAGAAGTCGCGGATCAGCGACCAGTTCTGAACATAATGCGTGTCGAAGGCGACGCGAGCGGCATAGGAAACGTCATTCCTGCCGCTGATCTGCCAAAGACCCGTCAGGCCCGGGCGGGACTGCAGGTAGAACACAGCTGCAGCATCGTAGAGTTCGAGTTCGTCTTCGACGACGGGGCGCGGGCCGACGATGCTCATTTCGCCGCGCAGGATGTTGATGAGCTGCGGCAGTTCGTCGAGGCTGAGTTTGCGCAGCACGCTGCCGACAACGGTCACCCGCGGGTCGTCCTGCAGCTTGCGCGTTGCACGCCATTCCTCGTAGGCGGCGGGATTGTTGCGGAGATATTCCTGCAAGAGCCGATCCCCGTCCGCCCGCATCGTGCGGAACTTCAGGCAGCGGAATGAACGGCCATTATGGCCGATACGGCGGTGACCGTAAAAAACGGAACCGCCGTCGGAAAACTTGACGAGCATCATCAAGAGCAGGAAGAGCGGACTGAGAAAGGCGAGAGCCAGCGAAGCGGTGAAGATGTCGAAGCCGCGCTTCGAAATTCCTCCTACCGGACGAAATGCTCCCGACTCTGCGGTACTGTAAAACGGCGAATTGGCCGATCGAGTCGCAGACTTCATAGAGAAGACTCCATTTACGTTGGCGATTGGTCGGTCCCCTTGGGGCGCACTCGTATCCAAGAATGAGTGTATGGTTAGAATTTGTTTTTTAAAGGCGAAATGATGACCGGCGCCGTGCCCGCGGTTCACTGACGTATATCATCGATCGCGAATATGTAATATTTCCTTGATCCAGAAGATCATCTATTCATGGCGAGCCAAGTGGCTTCCGGTCGGTTTCGATGTAGTTTCCGGACAAACCGAAATTACTCATGAAAAAATTGACCTTACCTTGAACTAGTGATGTTTGCCTTCGTCTTGCGTCCGAAGATTTTCCCACTCTGTAAATTGAGATCCGTCAAATTCGCCGATGTATTTTGCGGCGCAGCATTCTTTTGCATTGCACGCGCAAAACGTTCACAATCGCGAATCTTGTAACAAAAGTTGATAACAAGAGGAGAGCGGGGCCAACTTCGAGACGAACGAAACAAGGCGAAATCCACGGAGGGTGGAATATCGAGCAACACATCTCGGCCCGTCAGGCCCCAACCGGCCTCGATATGGCCGCGGTGCAAACCGATTCCCTCGATCCGCCCCGGCCCGTCCAATCAACGGAATTTGATTGGCGGCGGCCTGTTCTAAAGGCGACATAAACATTTTCGGGGCTATAGCGGCTTATATTGCATCTGCGGTTATTGTCGGTTGAACCGAGGGATAACCGCCAATATATTGAAACTCCGTGGTTGGAAGGGCTTTAGCTCCGATGGAGACACCAACAACAGACCCGATGGCTAGGTAGAGCGATGTTCGCACCCCGTGTCTTTGCGAGCATGATTGGCGCTTTGACGGTGTTTGCCATCGTCACCTATCTGCTGAACGGTTCGCCGACCTCGACCCTTATTCAAACCTTGATCTGCGCAGTCCTGATGCAGGTTGGCTATTTCCTGGCTGTCGTTTTTCTCGTCTGGAAGAAGGCCCGCGAGCGCCAGCGGCAGGCAGCCGAGAGCGCACGTGCGACGACCGACGAAAAGCAGCCCGGCAAGGTTTCGACGGGGCGCTTGAACAGGTCAGGCCACATCAACCCCTGACGCGCGAAAGACGGCCTCCTTCTCCGCTGGCGATACCATCAACAAAAAAGTCAACGTTTTGACGCGGTTGCGACATGATCCCGTTGCATCGTGCAGCAAACCGGCAAGCAATACCGATGCCGGCCATGCCCGAGGTAACGCTGGAGGCCACAATGACCGCAGCTGCAAGGATGGACGTCTGTGTCATCATCGCCGCAAAAAATGCCGCCGAAACGATTGCAAGGGCCGTCGCCTCGGCCTTGGCCGAGCCCGAGACCGCCGAGGTCATCGTCATCGACGATGGTTCGACCGACACGACCGCGTCGGCCGCCCTGTCCGTTGCCGACGACACCGGACGGCTGAACATCGTGCGCTTCGAGAAGAATAGAGGACCGGCTGCAGCACGAAACCACGCGATATCGATCAGCCGCTCACCTATCCTCGCCATCCTCGATGCCGATGATTTCTTTCTGCCCGGCAGACTTGGCCAGCTCCTGGACGTTTCTGATTGGGATTTCGTCGCCGACAACATTGCCTTCATGGACGAGGCGGCCGCCGCTGATGCAGCGGACGAAGTGGACCGGTTCCAACCGGAGCCACGCCTTCTCGATCTCGCCGGCTTCGTCGAGGGTAACATCTCGCGCCGCGGCGTCAGGCGGGGAGAGATCGGTTTTCTCAAGCCCCTCATGCGGCGTGAGTTTCTTTCCACCCATCAGCTCGCCTACAACGAGACCCTTCGTCTCGGCGAAGATTACGACCTCTATCTACGAGCACTTGCCAAGGGCGCGCGCTACAGGATCATCCACAGCTGCGGTTATGCCGCCATCGTACGCGGCAATTCGCTGAGCGGCAGTCACCGCACCGAAGACCTGAAGAGGCTTTATGAGGCCGACCGGGCGATCCTTGCGGACAATCAATTGAGTGCAGAGGCGTCCGCCGTGATCCGCCGGCACGAACGCCATATTCGTGGGCGCTACGAACATCGCCATTTTCTCGACCTGAAACGCCAGGGCGGGCCGATCGCCGCCGTCACCTACCTGCTCGGCAAACCGGCAGCCGTTCCGGCAGTCGCCGGCGGGATCTTTGCTGATAAGACCGAGCGCATGACACGGAGCAAGCCCGATGCCTTGGCGGCGCTCGGCGGCTCGGGACGGCTGCGTTACCTGCTGCCGGCTTCCGCTGAATTGGGCTAATCGCCAGTGAAACGGCGCCCACTGGGGGCGCCGTTTCACCTCTACCTTCAGAGATAGTCGCGACGAACCGTCTCGAGGACATCGCGGAAGCGCACCTTGCGCTCGGCAAGAACACGGTCTTCACTCAGTTGCGGTTGCGCTCTGCTTGCCTGCCACAATGCCAGCGTCGACGGCGCCGCCAACAGCTGCTTGGCCGCTCCGCGTAGAAACGTTTGTCTAGGCTGCTTCGCGTCGACGACCAGGCCTCCATCTATCTGCCGGCGGTTCGGATCTTCGCCATAGGTTTCCGGTATGTCGAACCCCATGCCCCAGAACCGGGTGCCCTTGATCATCGCTTCGGCCCGACTGGAAACCGGGACATGGCGTGGGCGATAGGTCACCCCGACCGTGCGAGCCCAATCATTCCACTTGAAGCTGTTGATGCTGTTCGAGGTCGAGACCGCTACCCACGGAACGCGAAAGGCGTCCGCAAGGATGGCGCCGTGCATCGATTCCGCCACGATCAGCTCGGACTGAGCGATCTCCCGGATCACGGCTCCGGCCTCGCCGCGCGGGTCGATATAGTGCAGGCCGACAGTGCCGCAGGTCGTCGGCCACATGCCAGCAATCGCACTCTCCCAATGCGGCACGAAGCTGCGCTTGTGGATCTTGGGCAAGTTCTGGAACTCCGGCATCTCGGCAACCATCACGGCCGGATCGATAATACCGCGTTCGGGCTCGATGCCGACCTTTTCGGCTGTCAGCGGACCGCGCACACTGCGAATGTCCCATTCCGCCGTATCGCGCATATCCGGAAGCGTGCCATAGCCAAAGCCGCTGCCGAGCACCAGCTTTCGTATGCCATCGGGTAATAACGCTCGATTGAGCACCGTACCGACGCCGACGAGCAGGATGTCGTCATGGCTGTCGCGGAAACGAGGCAAGAGGAAATCCCAGAGCCAAAGATTGAGGTCGTCTCCGAAATTTCCGTGATGTGATTCCCAGTAATAGGGCTTCATAAGCGGTCCCTTCTCTCAAATGAAAATGTGTCCGGCGCCGCAAGCGGCGGGTCTGTTCCCTCCTCAGGGATGCTGTCTTCGTGATCAGCGTTGCGGTGATAGTTTGCCGACGGCCAGTTCGAGGGCGCTTTGCAGCAATTTCGGATCGCGCCATACCCAGCGCGCAAGGAGCCTGAATTGTGGTGCCTTCTTGCGGCGCAGCCGGCGTGCCTGGCTCCACAAGGCCTGACGGCGGGCCGTGTGCTGATAGGACCGGATCGAGGCGATTTCCGACGGTCGGCGTGAAAACCGGCCCTCGAGCGTTTCGAGTGCCACGAAGGTGTTGAACTGCTGCTGCAGAAACTCCGGCGAATCGTTGTCGATCGAATGGAAGATGTTGATGCCCTCGCCGCGTTCGGCGCCGGCCGCGTCGCAAAGCACCACGCGCCGGGCCGACAACACGCAATCGCAAAAGAACAGCACGTCCTCCGCTGCCAGCCGGAGTGCGGCGTCGAAGCGGATCGTCTCGAACAACGAGCGCCCGATCACCATGCAGGACAGATGCAGGAAGCTCCAGTTCCTCAACATCACGTTGGAAAGATCTGGAATCTCCACCACCAACGGGCTCTCCTGCAACCGAATGCAGGTATCGCTCTTCAGGAGATCGGCGACGCCGAAATGATAGTAGAATGCATCGCCGCCCGATATTGACGCCCAATAACAATCGGCATCGAATCGCGTCAGGCTTTGATAGGCATTCCTCAGGTGATCGGGCGTCCAGACGTCGTCGGAATCGAGGAATGCTACGAACTCCGCGTCATGTGGAACATTGTCGAGCCCGGTGTTGCGTGCGCCACCCGGCCCCTGATTGGATTGCCGCACGACAGTGATGCGCTCGCGCATGTCCTCACTAAGCGGCGCTAGTTCCTCATCGATCGAATAAGGAGATTGATCGTCGACGACCAAGATATGGAAGTCCTGAAATGTCTGGGCGAAGACGGACGTAAGCGCCCGCCGAAGGATGCCCGGCTCCTTCTGGTAGTAAGGGATAATAATCGTCAGCTTTGCCATCTTTTCGCCCCTGCGGTTTCTCTAGAAAGAGTCTTGCGTGGTCTCCTCCCACCGGGTCGCGGCCGTATGTCTATCGCTTGTCCTTTGTCACTCATCCTTTCAAAGGGCTCACGGGATGTTCGCCATGCCCTCAACCGTCAATGCCAATTCCGTCACCCGTAACGTCGGCTGGAGCGTGCTCTCAAAGACAGGCACATTCGGGCTGAAATTTGTCACCGTGCCTATTCTGGCGCGCATCCTGACGCCCGAAGAGTTTGGAACGGTCGCCGTCGCACTCACAGTCGTGCAGTTTCTGGCCATGATCGGCGGCGCCGGTCTGGCCTCCGCGCTGATCATTCAGCGCGACGAGGAAATGGAACTCGTCCATTCCGCATTCTGGGCGAATCTGGCGATTTCCATGCTGATGGCGCTTGGCCTTTTCGTCTTTGCTGCACCACTCGCAGCGATGCTGGGGGCGCCCGAAGCTGCCTATCTGCTTGAGATTATGAGCCTGCTCATTCCGCTGCAGCTCGGCGGCGATGTCGCCTATGCGCTCCTAGCCCGGCGCATGAATTTCAGCAAGGATGCCGCCTGGAGCATGATTTCGGAGACGCTCGGCGCTCTCGTCGCCGTCGCCATGGCACTTGCCGGGTTCGGTGTGTGGTCGCTCTTGGGCCAGCTGTTCGTCTCCGCACTGATTCGCCTCGCGGGGCTCTATGCCGTCTCCGGCTATGTGCCGCGGCTGGTCTTTTCATTGTCGCGCGTCTGGGCCCTAAGCCGTTTCAGTCTCGGCATGATGGGCTCCGAGATCGCCAATTTCATCACTTTCCAGTCGCCAATGGTGGTGATCTCCCGCTATCTCGGCCTTTCCGATGCTGGCGCCTATTCCGCCGCCAACCGTTTCTCCAGTATCCCCAACCAGATCGTGCTTTCGGCTGTTATGGGCGTGCTTTTCCCCGCCTTCAGCCATATGGGCGAGGATCGCGAGCGCCGGTCGCAGGCGTTGATGCTGAGCACGCAGGTCACCACCGTGCTGCTGGCTCCGATGATGTTCGGGCTGTGGGCGCTCGCAGAGCCGGCGATGCTCGTGCTCTTCGGCAGCCAATGGGCGGCGGCCTGGCCGGTTCTCGGACTGCTGGCGCTGTCCAAGGGTATCCTGACACCGTGCAGCACCTACGTGCCCTATCTCAAGGGTATCGGCCAGGGTGCGGTCCTGTTCTGGTGGGCGGTGATCCGGGCGGTTATCACCACCGGCGCAGTTGCCTATGCGGCCATCAACGGCTCGCTGATCGACGCGATGATCGCGCTTTGCACGGTCAACGTTCTGACTCTGATCGGGTATTCGTGGGTGGTCTTCCGGGCTGACCGTATGCCGTTCGTGAAAGGCTTCTTCGTCTCGACCCGGCCAATGTTTGCGGCCTTTGCCATGGCGCTTGCCGTGCGTTTTCTGCTTGAGCGATTCGGCCCCCTGGTTCCCAACGCCATCTTGCAGGTGCTGGCCGGCGCTGCCATGGGCGGCCTCATCTACCTTATCCTGATGGTTCTGACCGAGCGGAAATTGCTGATGAAACTATATCGGATGATCCGTCAGCGCGGCGCGGTGGGTGCCGCGCCAGAACCCGCGGAATGATAGGGGTTGGCGACGTCGGCAGTGCCTTACACTCGCCGCAATTCCCGCCGCCGCCGCCAAAAAACGCCGAATTGACAATGGTCAACGGAAAAAACTCTACAATCCTTGCTGGCGTTTGATCGCAATCAATTCAACCAAAGACTTCAGCTTATGAGAATATGAGCATGTTCCGCAAAATGCGACAACGGGTGCGCTTTTAAGGACTGCTGCGGTGAATTCGCGATCGATCTGAGGTGAATTCGAAATGTGGCGAATGCTGCATCGCAGCAAAACATGACTGATTCTTTTGTTGCAACGCCATATTTTCATCCACGCCCCTGCCCTAGCTTAATCGATGCGGGCTCTAGTCTGCTCTGTTGAAACGGCGCCGAAAATGGCGCTGGCAGATAGGAGTGACGGACATCGTGGCGATGGACGCGAACATTTCCTCGCGGATCAATCTGATGCGCATCATGCTGATCTCGGGCATCGTCTTCGTGCATGTGCCGCATGATCCGCAGACGAGCCCGTTCCTGGGAACCTATGGGTTCCTGGACTGGCTGCGCGTGTTTCTGGGCGACAGCCTGTTTCGCGTCGGCGTTCCCTGCCTCAGTGCCATCTCCGGCTATCTCATGTTCCGCCGAGGTCTGGACACGTTCGACTACAAGAAGACGCTTCGAACCAAAGCGCGCACGGTGCTGCTTCCCTTCCTCCTGTGGAACCTGGCCTTTCTGGCACTCGTCTATCTCGCGCAGCTTGGGAATATCGGCTTCGGCTACCTGCCGGATGTCGTCAATGCCACCCCACGGGAATGGCTGAGCCTTGCCTTCGCGCTCGAGGGCCTGCCGATCAACGTCCCGCTCTACTTTCTGCGCGATCTTTTGTTATGCATCCTGCTCTCGCCATTGCTGGCCTGGCTGATCAAGCGCTATCCGCTGCAAACTCTTGGCGTTCTGCTCGCCTATGCCGTGCTTCCGCTGCCGAATGGCGTCTTCCTGAAGAAATCGATCCTCTTCGGCTTCTGCACCGGTATCTATGTCAGCCTGCACCGCATCGACGCCAAGCTGCTCGACCCCTATGCCCGATCGATCGCCGCTATTTTCCTCGCAGCTGCTGTCGCGCTCTCGATCGTTCTTTACCAGACCGGTCCGGAGTTCCCTCTCTGGGCCGATATGCTGCGCGGCCTGACAGCACTTTCCGGCATCGTCGGTTCCTGGGCCGTTTCAGCACTTCTCGTGCGCACACGGTTCGGTGAACGCCTTGCGCGCGCCGGTGGCCTCAGCTTCTGGATCTTCTGTGCCCATTATCCCCTGCTCATCCTTTTCTGGATGGCCTGGAACCGCACCGAAATCACCGACTACCGGCTGTTCTATTTTACGATCCCCTTCATCACGATCGTCATTCTCGTCGCCGCGCATGGCCTCGCCAAGCGCCTGGCACCGGGCTTCACCGCCGTCCTGACCGGCAGCCGCACCGGCCCCTCCCAAGCCGATGCGCGCCCGGACACAGGTCGTCGCTCCGATTACTCGCCACAGCAAAGGACCTGACCATGAGATCAATCCGACCTCACCGCCTCGCCCTGCTCACGATCCTCGCCGCCGGCCTTGGCGGCTCCGCAATGGCACAGGAAGGTGCCACCGGCACATCGTTCCTGGACAACTTCGACACGCTCGACACTGCCCACTGGTATGTTTCGGATGGCTGGAACAACGGGGCGCACCAAAACTGCACCTGGTCGAAGGAGCGGGCGGCTGTCGTCGACGGCATCCTCGAATTGAAGTTCGAGGAAGGCAAGACGGGCGAGCGCAACTATGCCTGCGGAGAAATCCAGACCCGCAAGCGCTTCGGCCACGGCACCTACGAAGCCCGCATCAAGGCGGCCGACGGATCGGGACTGAATTCGGCCTTCTTCACCTATATCGGCCCCGCCGACAAAAAGCCGCATGACGAGATCGACTTCGAAGTGCTCGGCAAGAACCCGGCAAAGGTGCAGCTCAATCAATATGTGTCGGCCAAGGGCGGCAACGAGAAGCTCGCCGACGTGCCGGGCGGCGCCAATCAAGGGTTCAACGACTACGCCTTCGTCTGGGAGAAGGAGCGGATCCGCTATTACGTCAATGGCGAACTGGTCCACGAAGTGACCGATCCCGCCAAGATCCCGACCAACGCCCAGAAGATCTTCTTCAGCCTGTGGGGCACCGACACGCTCAGCGATTGGATGGGCACGTTCGCCTACAAGGGACCGACGGCGCTGCAGGTAGACCGGATCGCCTTCACCGCGCCTGATGAAAAGTGCCAGTTCGCTGAATCCGTCGCCTGCAAATTGAACTGAGGACGGCAGAACGCCGCCGCATCCGTGCATCGCAACGCCAAACGTTGCGATGCACGATTTCTTGAATCATGCTTGGCTCGGGCTGAGCAGGAAAACGGAAGTTTTCATGCTGCAGATACTTTATTTTGCGCAGGATCTGGCTGACCCCGCGGTTCGCCGCCGGATCCTGATGCTTACGGCGGGCGGCGCACGCGTGACGCTCGCCGGCTTTCGCCGTGGTGCGAACGCATTGGCGGCGATCGACGGCATCGACCCGATCGAACTCGGCACCACGCGCGATGGTCGCTTTGCCCAGCGCGTTGCAGCCATCACCAAGGCCTGCCTGTCTCTGCCCGCCAAGTTGCGCGCCATCAGCCGGCCCGACCTGATCATCGCGCGCAACCTCGACATGCTGGCCATCGCCAACAAGGCGGTTTCCATGTTCGGCGGCGATGTTCCCGTTGTCTATGAATGCCTCGACATTCATCGCCTGCTTCTGCGCGAGGATGTGGCCGGACGGGCCATACGTGCCAGTGAGGCCTATCTCGGACGCAATGCGCGGCTGCTGATCACCAGTTCTCCCGCCTTCGTCGAGCATTATTTTCGCCCGCTCTCTGGGCTGGATACGCCGGTCATGCTGCTTGAGAACAAGGTGCTGGAGCTCGGCGAGCGCGACAGCCCACAGGTCGCAGCAGTTACCACACCGCGACCGAACGGCCCCTGGCGGATCGGCTGGTTCGGCGCACTGCGCTGCCGCAAGTCGCTCGAACTGCTTTCGGCGTTTTCCCGTCGCATGGAAGGCCGCTTCGAAATCGTCCTTCGCGGCCGGCCCGCCCATTCCGAATTCGATGATTTTGACGGCTTCATTCGCAAGGAGCCGTACATGACCTTCCACGGTCCCTATCGCAGCCCCGAAGACCTCGGTGCGATCTATGACGAGATCGATTTCACCTGGGCGATCGATTTCTTCGAGGAAGGCCAGAACTCCAAATGGCTGCTTCCGAACCGGCTCTATGAGGGCTGCCGCTACGGTCGGGTTCCGATCGCCATGCGCGGTACGGAGACCGCCCGCTTCCTGGCAGTCCGTGGCATCGGTTTTCTGCTTGATGAAGCAGAGCCGGAGAACCTCGTTTCGCTTCTCGGAGCCGTCGATGCCGACCGCTACGCCGATGCGTCGGGGCGGGTTTCAGCCTGCAATTCCGATACCTGGGTCTTTGGCCGCAATGACTGCGAGAACCTCGTCAGGCGTTTGTCGGCAATCACATCGACGGCCCCGGAGCCCGCGACGCCGCTTTCCCACGCCCGTCAAAACGAAGGTGGTTTGTCATGAACACAACAGATCTGACGTCGACGCGCAGCCTGATCGTCATCCCCTGCCTGAACGAGGCCGAGCATATCGAGGCTCTGGTCGACAAGCTTCGCCCGTCGATCGCGCCGCTCAATGCGGTCGTCCTGATCGTCGATGGCGGCAGCACCGATGGCACCCGTGAAATCGCGGCTCGGCTGGCCGACGACGATCCGTCGGTCCTGACGCTCGATAATCCCCAGCGCATCCAGAGCGCCGCAATCAATCTTGCGATAGCCGAGTATGGCTCGTCCTTCGATTATCTTCTCCGCATCGATGCTCACGGCACCTATCCGGACGACTATTGCCAGAGGCTGGTCGAGGAAGTGACCGCAGCGGGCGCAGACTCCGTCGTCGTTGCCATGCAGACGGTCGGCTTCACGCCCTTTCAAAAGGCAACGGCCTACGCCCAGAATTCCAAACTCGGAAATGGCGGCGCCAAACACCGGCTTGGGGCTACCAGCCATTGGGCCGACCACGGACATCATGCGCTGATGCGGATTGCAGCCTTCACGGCAATTGGCGGTTATGACGAGAGCTTCAGCCACAACGAAGACGCCGAGTTCGACTATCGGTTCCGCAAGGCCGGCTACCGTATCTGGATGACCGACCGAACGAGCATGGTCTATTATCCCCGGGCAAAGATCGGGCCGCTGTTCCGGCAGTATTTCAGCTATGGCCGGGGCCGAGCCCGCAATGTGCTCAAGCATCGCGTCGTGCCAAGCCTGCGCCAACTGCTGCCGCTCGCCGTGGCGCCGGTGGCAATCGGCGCATTGCTTGCCGTCATCAACTGGATTGCCGTCGTCCCGGTCGTCCTCTGGGCCGCAGCCTGCATTGGTTACGGCGCCTGGATGGCACTTGGCCAGAAGAATCCTTACGGTCCGCTGGCCGCGGTTTCGGCCATGGTGATGCATTTCGCCTGGTCCGCCGGGTTCTGGCGCGAGTTGCTTGACCTTCGCAGCAGGCGGGTCGCACCATGACCGAGACAGCCACCGAAATGACCGGAGATGTTCGCGTCGACATCGCGGTCTGCACGTTTCGTCGGGCCGAGCTTGCCGAAACGCTGCGCTCGCTCGCTGCCATTGCGGTGCCCGGCGGGACGGCAATCCGCATCATCGTCGCCGACAACGACGTGCATCCAAGTGCGGCCGGCCTTGTCGACGCGCTGAGGCTCGAAATTCCCTTTGAGATTGACTATGTGCATTGCCCTGCAAGCAACATCTCGATCGCCCGCAACGCCTGCCTCGATAAAGCGCACGGCGACTACCTTGCCTTTGTCGACGACGACGAAACGGTTTCGCGTGACTGGCTGGTGCGTCTGTTGGAAACGGCCGCGGCCACCGGGGCCGAGGCGGTTCTCGGCCCGGTCCGCGCCGGGTATGACCTGTCCGCACCGTCCTGGATGCGGCGCGGCGATTTTCATTCGACGCGACCCGTGTGGGTCGGCGGCGAGATTGTGACGGGCTACACCTGCAACGTCCTGCTCGACCCCAAACGCCCGGCACTTGCAGGGCGGCGTTTCAACCTCGCGCTCGGCCGAACAGGCGGTGAGGATACGGAGTTCTTCACCCATATGCACGAGGCCGGCGGCCGTCTTGCCTATGCATCGGATGCCCTGGTCTACGAGATCGTGCCGGAAACGCGCGCCAGCTTTCGATGGTTGGCAAAGCGACGCTTTCGCTCCGGCCAGACCCATGGCCGTTTGCTTGCGCAAGCCGCGGCAGGCAGCGGCAAGGCGGTCGAGATCGCTCGTGCCGCGGCCAAATCCGGCTACTGCGCTACCGCCAGCCTGCTCTTCGTCGCCTCGCCGGTTGCCCGGTCGCGCTATGCTCTGCGCGCCATCATGCATGCCGGCGTCGTCAGCGGCCTTTTCGGCGTTCGCGAGCTTGAGCAGTACGGCACATCGGAAGTGGCGGCGCGATGACGAAAACCAATCCGGATGTCAGCTTTGTCATCGCTGCCTTCAACGCGGCCGATACAATCGCGCGCGCGATCGACAGCGCGCTTGCCCAGGAAGACGTCGAGGTCGAAGTGATCGTCGTCGACGATGCGTCGCCTGACGACACCGCAGCCATCGTCGCGGCCTTGGCCGATCCGCGTATCCGGCTGCTCCGGCTTCCAGCCAATCGCGGCCCGGGCGGCGCGCGCAATGCCGGGCTCGATGCAGCCCGCGGCGAATGGATCGCCATCCTCGATGCCGACGACACGGTTCGCCCCGCGAGACTTGCCCGAATGATAGCCAGCGCGCGTCGCGAAAGCGCTGACATCGCCGTCGACAATCTGGAAGTCCTGAACCTCGATGGCCGGCGCGAGCGGATGTTTGTCGATGCAACGCTCGAGAAGGCACCGATCCTCACCCTTGCCGCCTTCATCGAGTCAAACGTGCTTTTCCGCGCGACCTATAATTTCGGTTACATGAAGCCGATCTTCGAGCGCCAGTTTCTCGAGCAGAAGCAGCTGCGCTTCAGGCAAGATATCCGTATCGGCGAAGACTACATCCTGCTGGCCTCGGCCCTTGCCGAAGGCGGGCGCTGCGTTGTCGATCCGTCCGCCGGCTATCGTTATCACATCCGCAAAGGCTCCATCTCCCGCGTACTTGAACTGCGCCATGTCGATGCGATGATCGCCACTGACGCCGACTTCCTCAGCACCCACGCCATCGACGCAGGTGCAATGGCAATGCAGCGCAAGCGCAGCCGCAGCCTTTTCGAGGCGCGCGCCTTCCTGCAACTCGTTGAACACATCAAATCCAGATCGCTGGGCAGCGCCGTCAAGACGGCGCTCTCCAGCCCGCGCGCGCTCCGGCATCTCCGGATGCCGATCGCCGCGCGACTGCGCCGCCTCGTTGCGCCGCTGTCGCGCTTGAAGCCCGCCACGATGACAGTGGCGGCTGAACGATCCACCTCGGGCAAAAGCCCTCACACAAAAAAAGGATAATGCCATGGACCGTATCAGAACTGTCAGAAAAGCAGTTATTCCGGTTGCCGGCAACGGCACGCGTTTCCTTCCCGCGACGAAGGCTGTTCCGAAAGAGATGCTGACCATCGTCGATCGGCCGGTTGTGCAATATGCTGTCGACGAAGCCCGCGAGGCCGGCATAGAGCACATCGTCTTCGTCACCAGTCGGAACAAGCAGGCGATCGAAGACCACTTCGACGACACGCCCGAGCTCATTTCGTCGCTGACGCGCTCGGGCAAGAACGCCCAGATTTCCGAACTCGAGAGCATGTTGCCCAAGGCCGGCTCCGTCAGCTTCACCCGGCAACAGGCGCCGCTCGGCCTCGGCCATGCTGTCTGGTGCGCACGCGACCTGATCGGCGACGAGCCTTTTGCGCTGCTCCTGCCCGATATGCTTTCCTATGGCGCGCGCGGCTGCATGGCCGGCCTGATGGATCTCCATGGTCAAACCGGCGGCAATGTCGTCGGCGTCGAACAATGCGCGCCGGAGGATGCCTCCAAATACGGCATCGTCGGCAAGGGAGCGAGTGTTCCCCATGGTTTCGCGGTCACCGAAATGGTTGAAAAACCAAGGGCGGGAGAGGCGCCGTCGAACTTCTATCTTAACGGCCGCTACGTTCTCCAGCCCGAAATCTTCGGCATTCTCGCCCGCCAGCAGCGCGGTGCCGGCAACGAGATCCAGCTGACCGATGGCATGCTGAAGCTTTCCAAGGACCAGCCGTTCCACGCCCACCCCTATGATGGCCGGACCTTCGATTGCGGATCGAAGCAAGGGTTTATCGAGGCGAACGTCGCCTTTGCGCTCGCCCGTTCGGATATCGGCGACCTGGTCTACGAATCCGTCAGGGACATGGTTTTGTCTCACGAAGGCCGCATCCGCGCGGCATAAGCCCGGTTCCGGCGCCCCGAATAGGGGGCGCCGGCCGATAGACTGTATGGAAACGGACAGAGCGACCCAATGAAACAAAGAAGTCTACCGTTCAGTAGCGTCTTGCCCCGGGAAGCCGAGGAATCCGATGGCTTCATCGATCTCGACCGGCTTTTTTCGGTGGCCGTTCGCCGCGGCAAGACAGTCGGGCTCTTCGTTGCCCTGTTCGTCGTGCTCGGCGGTGTCTACCTGCTTTTCGCCACGCCGAACTATACGTCGATGACCCAGATCCTGCTCGACGAGAACCTCTCCAAATACGCCGAGGAAGAGGCTTCGCCGCAAAACAGCCAGTTGCTCGACACGCAGATTGCAAGCGCCGTCGAGATCCTCAAATCCGGTGAATTGGCGCTGCGCGTCGTCGACAAGATCAACCTTGCCGATAACGACGCGATCCTCAATCCGCCACGCTCACCTTTCGCGGTGGTCAAGGACTGGATGAAAACGATCACCGGCGTGTTTGCCGGCGGTCCTGAGGTAACGGAAGAGGCTGCGCGCAGTGGCCGGCGACAGAAGGCCGCCGCACTCATCCAGCAGGGCCTCGCCGTCGAACGCGTGTCGCGAAGCTCGGTCGTCGCACTTTCCTACCGCTCAAGCGATCCGCAGCTGGCGGCACAGGTGGTGCGCGCCTATGCCGATTCCTACCTGACCGACCAGTTGAACGCCAATTTCGAGGCAACCGAAAGGGCGTCCGTGTGGCTGCAGGAGCGCCTGGCCGACCTGAGGCAGCGATCGCAGGTCGCTTCGCTGGAGGTGGAACAATACCGCACCGACAACGGGCTGACCTCGGCGCGGGGCGAGCTTATGTCGGAACAGCAGCTCGCCGACCTGAACAGCCAGCTCATCATCGCCCAGGCCGATACGGCGACCGCTTCGGCCCGCTACAAGCAGTTCCAGGCCATCGTCGAACAGGGCCCGGAGAAAGCCGTCGACAACGCGACGATCTCGTCGAAGGATGGCGACAACTCCGTCATCCGTGATCTCAGGACCCGCTACCTCTCGGTCGGCAAGCGCGAGCAGGAAGTGACCCAGAGCTTTGGCGCCGACCATCCGCAGGCCGTATCGCTGCGGACCGAGAAGAACGATATCGGCCGCCAGATCTACCAGGAACTCCAGCAGCTCGCATCGAGCTATCGCAATGAATATGAGGTCGCGCGGTCACGCGAAGCCTCGCTGCGTGAAAACATCGAGGGAACCACCGGCCGGAACTCCGACGCGAACCGATCGCTCGTCCATCTGCGCGAACTCGAGCAGAAGGCGGCGGCGCTGAAGACGCTTTATGAATCCTATCTCGGTCGCTACGAGCAGGCGGCACAGCAGCGCTCCTTCCCGATCGCCAAGGCGCGGGTGATTTCCGAAGCGGGCGTGCCCGTTTCGCCCTCAAGCCCAAAGAAAACGATGATCCTGGCTTTGTCGGCCGTGCTCGGCATGATGGCAGGTGGGGCTTTTGCCGCGTTTCAGGAATTCCGCGAGCGGACGTTCCGTCTCGAAGGCGACGTGCGCACTATCCTCGGGCACCGGTCGCTCGGTTATGTCCCGCTGATCGGCCCACGCGCGCCGACAGCCGCGGACCACATGCGCGCCCGGCTGGTGAAGGACAAGGGACCACCCCAACCGATGCCGGAACCGGTGCCCTTCGAACGCGTCAGTCGCATCGTGCTCGACGCGCCGCGCTCCTCCTTTACCGAGACGTTCCGCAACGCCAAGCTCGCCTGTGACCAGATGCTGCATGGAAACGCCTGCCGTGTGGTCGGCATCGTTTCCGCCGTTCCCGATGAGGGCAAATCGATTGTGGCGGCCAATTTTGCCGCCCTTCTCGCCGCCAGCGGCAAGCGAACGCTGCTGATCGATGCGGATATCCGCAAGCCTGGCCTGAGCAAGATGATCACCCCGGCGCCGAAGACGGGACTTGTCGAAGCGCTGACCGGAGAGACATCATGGCCGGCCGGCATCAAGATCGACCATAAGACGAAGCTTGCCATCTTCCCGGTCGGCGGCGAAGCCAGCAGCCACTACCCGCATGACAGCCACGAGCTGCTCGCCTCGCAGGCCATGGCGGACCTCATCGAGAATGCGCGCAAGTCCTTCGACTATGTGATCGTCGACCTCGCGGCCCTCGCCCCTGTCGTCGATGCCAAGGCGTTTTCGCCGCTTGCCGATGGTTTCCTCTTTGTCGCCGAATGGGGCCGCACACCGTCACGGCTCGTGCGCGACCTGCTGCACGCCGAACCGCAGATCAACGCCAAGATCCTCGGCGTGATCCTCAACAAGACGGACATGCGCGAACTGGCGAAATACAGCGATTTCGGCGCCGCCGAACACTATCGCCACCGCTTTGAAAAATACTACGTCGACAACGCTGCGACCCAACGCGAAGCCGAGCCGGTCTGAACGGTGGGAGCCCAACTCGCTTGGGCTCTCTTAATCCTTCCAGAACAGCGGCGTCAGAACGACCAGAACGGTCAGGATCTCGAGACGCCCGAGCAGCATCATGATCGACAACAGATAGAGCGCCGGATCGGACAAGGTGGAGAAGTTTCCGGCCGGGCCGATGATCGGGCCAAGCCCTGCACCAACGTTTGAAAGCGCCGTCGCGATCGCCGACGCCGATGTCAGCAGGTCATAACCAAAGGCGCCCATGGCCAGGCTGCCGAAAGCCCAGATCATCATATAGGCCGTAAAAAACAAGAAGACTGTCCGCTGCACGTCGATATCGACCAGTGCATGGCCGTAACGAACCGTATGGATCGCGTTCGGGTAGATGAGCTTGTAGAGGCCGGCCCGAATGGAATTGAAGACGATGATGAAGCGATAGGCTTTCATGCCCCCGGCCGTCGATCCGGAACATCCACCCATGAAGGTCGCGGCAAAGGCGAGCGCGACGATGAAGTCGCCCCAAAGCATGTAGTCATCGCTGGCAAAGCCGGTCGTCGACAGGATCGACGATACGGTGAAGAACGAATGCGCCAGGGCTTCATGGAAGGCGACACCGTTTTCCAGCCGCTGAAAAAGGCTGGCGGCGATCGCAAGCACCGTGAGGTACGACAGGAACACGATGATCTGCGGATCCTTCAGTGTGTCCAGTCGCCCGCGCACGATGAAGATGATCAGCACCGAAAACGGCAGGCTGCTGACCGTCATGAAGAACGTTGCCACCCACAGGATCGGCAGGCTGTTGAAATAGCCGAGCGAGGCGTCATGAGTGGAAAAGCCGCCTGTCGCGATCGTCGACATCGCGTGATTGATCGCGTCGAAGCGGTTCATTCCGAGATAGCCGTAGATGATGGCGCAGGTGACCGTCAGGACGATGTAGATCAACACGAATGCGCGCGTGAAGGTGACGATGCGCGCGAACGGTTTCTCGGTGGTATCGGATGATTCCATCTTGAAGAACGAAAGCCCGCCGACGCGCAGATACGGCATCACGAACAGGCCGAGCGCCACGATCCCGATGCCGCCGAGCCAGTGCAGCAGCGAACGCCAGACGAGGATGCCCGGCGGTGCGTTGTCCAGGCCGGCGATGACGGTCGAGCCCGTCGTGGTGATGCCCGAGACAGATTCAAACAGCGCCTCGGCAAAATCGAGATTGACCGACGACAGCCAGAAGGGAACGGCACCGACGAACGAGACGACGAGCCACAGCAGGTTGACGAGGAGAAAGCCCATCTTCCGGTTGAACACCGGTGGTCCGCCTTGCGTTGCCGCCACCGTCACAAGCGAGAGGCTGCCCATCAGGCACGCCGAGACGGCGAAGACCTTCCAGTCTGGATGGCCGAAATAGAGATCGACCAGCGCAGGGATGAACATCGTCAACGAGAGATAGAGGCCGACCTTTGCGGCAATGTTGATGGCGGACTGGTAAATGGTCGCGTTCAACGGTCAGTCGCCCCGGTCTTGGCTGTCCTCATGTCCACTCGCGCTGTGCGAGTCGCTGTCACCTGCCATCATTGCCGGGATTAGCGGCCGGCGCCGACAAACGCAAGTTCGACACCGCGCGCGCCAATCACGACACGTTTTGCGCGATCCTGACGATCGCTGTGGATCAGACGCCCGATCCCGTGATCGTCGCGCGACAAGTCATCACCTTGACTCATTTCTGCGTGTAAAGCCTCGTTGTACGGACGCACCGCAATCTTGAGCAAAGAAATGACCCCCGCGCGATTTACCCAATGCCTGCTTGCCCTTCGCTGGACACCCATCAATCTCGCAAGCGCCCTTCATTGCAATCTGGCGTGGATCGAGGCGATGGAAACGGGCGACGAAAAGGTACCGGCGGAACTGGCGATCTGGCTCGAAACGCTGGCCACGGCCCATGAGACGCTGGGCATCCCCGTGGCCTATCGCGGCAAGGGGCTGGAGCCGGCGACCAGCCGCGCTGCGCGGCGCTAGCAATCGCCGGCGCCGAGTTTGGCTGCAACGCAGAATTTCCGCGCGGCGATTGCGCGTGTTCGGCTTCAAAGAGCTTCGCGGCAGCAACATCGCAAGAGTTGTTCAGAGCTCGGGCCGGAACGTGGTGTATCTTCGGGCACGGCGCCAGCTTAAAAAGACCGCTTCCGTCACTGCCGCTAAACCCGCGTGATTTGATACAAGAGAAATGGTCCCGGCGTTGATACACCGGCTCATCGTCAAGTGCAGTTCTGCGACTCCCTACAACTCGATCTGGTAAGCGCATTCGCCTCAGGGCGGTCGTGTCGAAGACTGCCGCTTGATCGGGAATATGCGCTTCGATGCTGTAGATCTGAATAATTTTGACGGGCCGATCGTGTCAACTTACGAGGGCGAATTACCTACTTGTTCTGGCTAAGGACACCCTATAGCGGTGGACTTCGTGCCTGGTCGATCGCTCGGCGCTGGCGCTCCGCGCTTGCCTCCTCTGCTTTGTAGGCACCGGTGACGCGCTGAAGCGCGAGCAAACGATGGCGCATTGCGTCAAATGCGGCCCGCTGCGATTTCGGCACCATTTTATTCACGTCCCTGTCGCCGCGGGCGAATGCTCCCGGTCCGAAACGTGCATCGAGCGCCTTGCAGACGGTCGTGAACTCGGAACGGATATCCGGATTAATCGCCCGAACGTTCCAAGCCAGATGCTTCGCATTCTTCTCTGTCTGTCTCGTCAAGCGACGGAGTTCGCTCTCGGCTTCTTTGGTCAACCCTGGTATAGCGACACTCATGCGGCTTCGTTCAGCGCTTACTGCCAGCAGCTCCGCCTCGTAGGCGGCAGTGTAGGAGCGCGCCATGCCGCGAATGCTGGCGGTGGCAGTATTGAGGGACTGCAATGCTTCCCGGCGCTCTCGTCCCTCTGCCAGGAGCCTGTCCCAGAGCCGGTCCGAGCCACGCAATGCGCCATAGGCGGCGGGATCGGCGACAACGGCATGGACAATGCGCTCGGGGTCGATCTTCACTGCTATAAGGCTTTCGATCGTCGCGACCGCGGCGGCCGGATCGCGCCAGATCCGAACTGCATCCCGGCCGAATACGGCCCTCTCCTGCCGGTAATGCTCGGCCTCCACCGCCCTGAGCCGCGCCTCATCCTCCACACCGTTCTTGAATTCGGTTACAGCTGGCAACATTGGCAAGCGCCCGACCGCATACTGCGGGGCATATGCTGCCGGAGCGATGAGTTGGGCGGGCTTGCGTTTTTCGATCATGCGCTGCTGTGCCGCAAAACGTCTAACGACCGAAAATAGCGCAGTCAGTTCGACCTTCGTTTCCTCCACCATGCTTTCCGGCATACGCATCGCCGTGTCGCGCTTAGCGAATCCATCTGCCTTATCGGAAAACGCAAGCCACCCGAACCTACGGGTTAGGGCCTCGTCGATGGCCTTGACCTCTTGGACAACTGAGCGATCTTCCGTGGCGATCCGGAAAGCGGACCGAAAAGCGCCATCGCCCCCTTTCTCCCCGGCTGCTTCGATCTCCAGAAGTCGCGCTCTTGCATTTTTTGAAAGTGCCGGAACGGAGAAGCCCATATGCAATCTGCGCATTCGCTCGCGGTTGAGGAAGCGTCCTTCTTGTCTGCGAAACTCTGTCGCACGAGCTCGTGCCAAGAGCGCGAGCTCTGGCACAGCTGACAATGCCGCCGCTCTCTCTTTCCTGGCCGCTAGACCGTCGACAAGGTTATCGGCGCCACGCAGGTTCCCGAGTGCTTTCGGCGTCCGAGCAAGCCCGTCTGCAATCAGCTGCGGATCCTTGGCGGTATTCGAGGATTGTTCGTTTAACCGCGCAAGCGCGGCTACCGGATCGCGGTAAATCCGCTTGAGCAAAGGCATGATGATTGCCCCCCGCTCCGCCCAGGCAGATGATGCGAGATGCGCAAGACGTGCATCCTCCTCGAGTGTCCGCGAGAACGAAATCGTTGCCGGGAGTAATTCCGGATCACCATCCCTACGGATCTTAGTAGGCTGGCGCGTGGCGGCACCACTGCTTGCCTCAATGCGTTCGGATTGATCAATCGCCGTATCAAGCGCGGCGTTGGCACGCTGCCATAGCCGGACCACACGACCACGCTGATCGGAAACCCAACTCAATGTCCGAGTGGCTTTCTCAACCAGACTCCAGCCGGACACAACCTCAATCCCGCGGCGCTGCGCGAAGTCGTCTGCCAGTGATCGGTATGCATCCTCCGTCACGTAATCGAGCGTCGTCGTTTTTCTGCCCGAACGCGAGAGCCGTCTAACCAGCTGCAGGAATAGGTCCGGCAAACGGTTTTCTTTGGCAATCCGGAGTTGTCGGTCGCATGCCTTCTCGATCAAATCCGCCGTCCAGACGTTGCGCTCGACAACACGCACTTCGAAGCGCCTTATGCCAGCAGTGATGACCGGAACCTTGACCGTGACTTTTTCTGTCCCGTCCTTTCGAAGCATTACGGTATCGCCGACCTGCACTCCGCCATCCTTTAGCGCCTTCGGCAGGCTGACGCCCCACAGTCGATGGGTCATTCCATCTTCAATACTAAGATCGGCATAGGGGCTTGGACCTAAATCGTCTCGCGGTCGAAACTTCGCAAAACCTGTTTCGACAAGCTCGCCGGTAACCCCGTCTGTGTAGTCGGCACGCGGCGGTCTGTCGCATTCCGGCCTTCGCTGGAAATCCTCCGCCGCTGCATAAAGATCGGCGCGATCGCGGTGGCGGGTCATCGCGACATACGTCAGATGCTGGTCCATCATGCCGCTCGCCAGCACGAAGGCGCGATTAAAGGTCGAACCCTGGCTTTTGTGGATGGTGGCTGCGTAACCATGATCGACATTGCGATAGGTGTTCTCGGCAAAAAACACCTCGCGTCCATTGTCGAGCCGGACCGTGAGCAGCGCCGTCCCACTTCCAGCTGCCGTCGAGCGAACCGTCCCGAGCATGCCGTTCCTCACGTGCTGAACGGTAAGGTTCTTGGCATGTGGCGCGACGAACCGGGCATTTTCGAGAAAGATGATCCGGTCACCAACCGCAAATTCCCGCATACCGCGCTCGGTCAGGAACGGCCTGCCGTCCGACAACAATCCGTCCGTCGAAAGCAAATTGCGAATAGAACGGTTCAGCACTTCTACGTCGTCATTGGTATGTGCGAGCACAATCAATTCGTCACCACGAAGTTCGCGACCTTCCGCCTCCGCTTTCGCTACCAATTTGCGATGTGCATCTGTCCAGTCTCCGACAATGCGCTCGATGGCACCCTGACGAGTCTGGGCGCAAACGATATGTCCGCGTTCGCCATAAGCGGCAAGCGCAGCTTTCAGATCGCCGCGGGCAAATTGCTTGGAAGCAGTACGCGCCCATTCCTCTTTCTGCCGCCGGACTCCGGCCAGCTCCGCTGAGCTGATGCGCACGACAATCGCCCGGAAAGCCGCACCTGCCTGAATCGGCTGAAGCTGCATCGGATCGCCAATGAGCACAGCCTTTGCACCCGCATCCTCGATGCGTTTCAGCAAACTTCCCATCTGTTGTGACGACACCATTCCGGCCTCGTCTACGACCAGCACATCACCTTTTTTGAGGAGATCGTTTCCTCGCCCCCAGGCACACTCCCAGGAGGCGATGGTGCGGGCGCGAATGCCGGAGCTTTCCTCCAATCCCTCAGCAGCCTTGCCGGCGAGTGCCGCACCTACGACACGCCGCCCCTCCATTTCCCAAACGGTACGGGCGGCACTCAACATTGTCGATTTACCGGCGCCGGCCACACCGACGACCGCAGTAATGGCGCCACCGGCGGTAACATGCCGGACGGCATCGATTTGCTCTGCGGCGAGCCGAACAACTCCGGCAGAACTTTCGGATCCAATTGATGCAACGGCGGCGTCAACACAGGACTTCGAGACACCGAAGCCTTTCATCTTTGACAACTTAATTGCCACGCGTGCCATTTCATATTCGATTCTGACCAGAGCGCGCGTAGTGAACACCGCCGGCCGCTCGACTTTGCTGGTTTCGCTATTTAGCCGCTGCGGCTGCAGTATCACCAGATCGTCCGATGCCATCAGTCTGGCGCGTACATTGGCAAAGACGATCGGATCTTCGATATAACGATGAAGCGCGCGTGCGATGTCTCTCTCGTTAAATGTCGATCGCTCGCTGGTGAGTTGCTTGAGCAACAAGGTCGGATCATCCGTGAGCCGGTCGGCAATCTCATAGCGCCTGGCCAATGCCGTCGGTGAAAAATAAGTTTCGATGCCTTTACGAACAAGCGCAGCACGGTCTGGTCCGAAATGCCGCTGCTCCAATCCGCGAAGTCCTTGTTCATCGTAGGAACGACCATCAAGGTGTAAGTCGTAACCGGCAAGCGCTAGATGACGGCTTGCCGTTTCCGCCCAGGCGACCTTCCACTTCTTCATCGCATCCTTGTCGCCTGCCCACAGCCGATAGACGATTTTCCCCTCAGGTCGGTCGGGCGTTTTGACGCGTACCGGCTGACCGTCGTCGCCGAAGATCGCGACTTTCTTCGGCCCGAACCCCTCCTCGGCCAAAGGGCGTAGCGTTGCCATGATATGGATATGCGGATTGCCGTCCTTGTCGTGATAAACCCAATCGGCAACCATTCCTCGCGACGTAAGGTTCTCGCGCACAAAGTCGCGCACAAGTTCTATGTTCTCCTTGCGGCTTAATTCCACCGGAAGTGCGAGAATGATCTCGCGAGCAAGCTGCGCATCGCAGCGCGTCTCGAAACGGTCGACCGCGTTCCAGAGCGCCTTACTGGCATCAGCGATCGTGCGCCCATCTATGGCCGCCTTCAGCCATGCGGGGGTCTCGGCGGGCAAAGCAAGCTCTTCATGCACCAGCTCCGCAGCCCCGCCATAGTACCGGAATTCCTTACCGATCTGTTCGTCCACCATCTTGGTGCGATGACGATAGGCCGCTGCAGAGATGATGCTGCGGCCGGCACCCCGGCTGATCACCTGAGCCCTCACAAACATGATAGCCAAATTTGCTCGAACTCCTCTTCTAAACGCGTCGCAACCGCGACGTATATTGCGCCATTTGCCGAGAAGGCTGCATTCCTCAACGATTTTAGGTTCAGAATTTCATTTTCCTACCTCATTCCAAAGGATTTGACTATCATAAACATGATAGTATTATTGTGGCTCATCGCAGACAAAGGAAGGACGAGACGTGCGCGCAAAAACAACCATCTCTGAAATCGACGCTCAGATCGAAACACTGCGGGCGAGACGCAAAAGCCTGCTGGTTAAAGCCGGCGAGCGCTTCGCCCGGGTGGCGCAGAAAGCCGGCCTCGCCGAACTCGATATTCCCGACAGCGAGCTCGACGCCATTTTCGCAGAGATCGTCGCGCGATTTCGCGAAAGGGTCCAACAATCCGCTGGTCCAACCGCTTAGGCGGCTGGACCAGCGGATTGTATTTCTCGAACGGAAGCGGCAACGCAGGATGACGCAAGAGCGCAAGCGCGAAACCCGCGAGAAGATCATCCTCGGCGGATTAATCATCAAGGCAGGCTTAAGGAACGCCGATCGGGCGTTCCTGCTGGGCGCGCTGATCGAGGCGAGCCGGGTACCAATCGGGGCGGTGGAGCATGATCGGCTGTGCGCACTCGGTACGGAGGCCTTTCGGGCGGAGGCCCGCGCACTGACGAAGCTATAAGGAAAGGGTGCGGGATGACGGCGAAGCGACGGTTCAGCCCAATAATCCTGCTGGCAATCGTGCCAATAGCAGTGAGCGTTACGACACTACTTATCACAGCATACAAATGGCCGACGATGGCGACTATGGCGACTATGGTTGCGCCTGAGTATGCCTATTGGTTCATGCGTGCGTCGCCGATCCCCAATCTTTTCTTTGGACCGATTTCGGGGCTCATTACTGTGGCCGTCTTGCCTCTGCACCGGCGCAGACCGATCGCACTTGTCAGTCTGATCACGTTTGTCTGCATTGGCGGATTTTACGCTGTGCGGGAGCACGTCCGGCTGTCCCCCTTCGTTCAGTCTGGAGTGATCACCTGGGCAGCTGCGTTTTCCTATCTGGATCTCTATGCAGCCGCAGGCGCAGTCGGTGGTTTTGCCATCGTGGCGATCTCCGCCCGTATGTCCATATTCGTCGGCGGACCGGTCAAACGAGCCCGGCTTGGCACCTTCGGCGACGCTGATTGGCTGTCAATGTCAGCCGCCGCCACTCAGTTTCCGGCGGACGGCGAAATCGTCATTGGCGAGCGCTACCGGGTCGATCTGGAGACGATCCACAGTGTGCCATTTCGGCCTGACGACCGGTCAACCTGGGGGAAAGGCGGCAAGGCACCGTTGCTTACCTATAGGCAGGATTTCGATTCCACTCATATGCTGTTTTTCGCTGGCTCAGGTGGATACAAAACCACGAGCAACGTTATTCCGACAGCGTTGCGCTATACCGGACCGCTGATCTGCCTCGATCCCTCGACCGAAGTAGCGCCGATGGTTGTTACCCATCGGCGATCGAAGCTCAAACGAAACTGCATCATACTTAGCCCATCCAATCCCGCTTGGGGCTTCAACGTTCTCGACTGGATCGAAACCTCGAAATCCAAGGAAGAGGACATCGTCGCGGTTGCTCACATGCTTTTGTCGGAAAGCTCTCGGATCGAAACCTCGACGGGGTCATATTTCCAGAACCAGGCGCACAATCTTCTGACGGGTTTGCTGGCGCACGTCATGCTCTCTCCGGACTATGCCGGTCGACGCGATCTTCGCAGTCTGCGCCAAATCGTTTCCGAGCCCGAACCGTCTGTGCTGGCGATGTTGCGCGACATTCAGGAAACATCGCAATCGGCCTTTGTCCGCGAGACGCTGGGCGTCTTCACCAATATGACGGAACAGACTTTCAGTGGCGTCTATTCCACCGCGTCGAAGGATACACAATGGCTGTCGCTCGACGACTATGCCGCGCTCGTTTGCGGGGCGGCGTTCAAATCGGGCGATATCGTCAAGGGCGCGATCGACGTTTTCCTGAACATTCCCGCCTCAATCCTGCGCAGCTATCCGGGCATTGCCCGCGTCATCGTCGGTTCACTGATCAATGCCATGATCCAGGCCGATGGGGCCTTCGACCGCCGCGCACTCTTCATGCTCGATGAGATCGATCTGCTCGGCTTCATGCGCGTGCTCGAGGATGCCCGCGACTACGGCCGGAAATACGGCATCACGCTGATGTTGATGTATCAATCGGTCGGCCAGCTCGAAAAGCACTTTGGCCGTGATGGCGCGACCTCCTGGATCGATGGATGCGCCTTTGCATCCTATGCGGCGATCAAGGCGCTCGACACGGCCCGCAACGTTTCCGCTCAATGTGGTGAAATGACTGTTGAGGTCGAAGGCCGGTCCCGCAACATTGGCGGGAGCAGCTCCGACAAAGCTTCAAGGCGGTCAGAGAGTGTCAGCCTTCAGCGCAGACCGCTGATTATGCCGCACGAAATCATCCAGTCGATGCGCAAGGACGAGCAGATCATCATTGTGCAGGGTCACAGTCCGTTGCGTTGCGGACGGGCGATCTATTTCCGGAGAAAGGACATGAATGCGGTGGTCGAACCCAACCGGTTCGTCAAGGCAGCGGCGACTTGAACGATCGCTTTCTGTCGCCGCCCGACGATACGTCCGCAAGGTTGCGGTCGATGCAAGATAACGCACGGCCACTATTCTGGAGGCGGGCCATCGGCGTTGCGACGTACGAGTTCCTGACGTGCCGCTTCCAGTTCGACTTCGATCTGGTGGCGCTCCTCGGCGTCCGGGCAGTATTGCAATTCGGTGCGTTATCCTGACAGTCAATCGAAATTGTCACGGAGCCGGTCACGCCATGTACCTCGCACACGGGACGCAACTAATCGAGAGGCGGCTGCGCCGCCTCTCAGTTTCCGAAGTTGCTTTTATTTCGACGATCTATGCTTATCCTGAACGGCATAGTCCGGATGCAGTCGCCGAGTTTCGCCGTGGATGGCTCGGCCGGCGCGGACGGGGATGCCGGTTTCCTCTGTGATATCGCGCATTATCGGCGCTAGCGCGCCAAGTTCTTCGTCAGTCAATACGATCAACTCGGGATAGTCGACATAGACGCCGCTATCGTCGATGACCTTGCCCCGTTGAAATAATCCATTTTGAAGTAAGCTCTGGCCCATTGAGAGGACCAGGGAATGAAGCGCAACCGTTTCACGGACGAACAGATTATCGGCATTCTGAAGGAGCACG